>NZ_DAIUJO010000110.1:0-11791 GCF_036848755.1 Sinomonas sp.
CCGGATCCTCATCTGGGGCACCCCACTACGGGAGAGGGTTGCCGCCCGGCCAGCCAGAGCTTCGCGCCGGGACTCTTGATCCTGTTATTCAGCGTACGGAACGCTTCTTTGCTCGGTAAAGCGCGTCCGTAACACGGACACACAAGGCAGTGGTCGTCCACTCGTGACTCTGCGTGACGTTCTGTTGCGCCTCAGTCTTTGGCCGCTGGACTGAGGCGGGCGTTTAGTGGAGACACCGCCACCCTTCAAGGAGCTCTGCCATGACCGCTGCCACCCCCGAACGCATTGCCTTCTGGGAGGACGCCGCGCGGCGGCTCGACTGGGAGGAGCCGTGGCACACGGCGCACTCCTGGTCCCCGGCTGACCTCGAGGCCAACACTCCCCCCGAGATCCGATGGTTCGCGGGCGGCAGGCTCAATGCGGCGGTGAACTGCGTCGACCGGCACGTCGAGGCGGGGCGGGGCGGGAAGGTCGCCCTGCACTTCGAGGGCGAGCGCGGCGACCGCGTCGCCGTCACGTACGCCGACCTCCAGCGGCGCGTCGCGCAGGCCGCGCACGCCCTCGAGGCGCTGGGGGTGCGGAAGGGGGACCGCGTCGTCGTCTATCTCCCGGTGCTCGTCGAAACGGTGGTGATCACGCTGGCATGCGCGCGCATCGGGGCGGTGCATTCCCTCGTGTTCGGCGGCTTCTCGGCGGAGGCTCTGCGCTTCCGGGTCGAGGACACGGGTGCGAAGCTCCTCGTGACGACCGACGGCCAGTTCCGGCGCGGGGAGGCCGTGCCGGTGAAGGAGAATGCGGACGCCGCGGTCCGTGGCGGCGCTGCGTCGGGCGACAACGCGATCGAGCACGTCCTGGTGATCCGCCGGACCGCTTCCGAGATCGCGTGGACCCCTGGGCGCGACGTGTGGTGGCACGAACTCGTCGACTCGCAGCCTGTGGTGCACAAGGCTGAGGCGTTCGACGCCGAGACGCCGCTCTTCATCATGTACACGTCGGGCACCACCGGGAAGCCGAAGGGCCTCGTCCACACAACGGGCGGCTACCTCACCCAGGCCTCATGGAGCCACGAATTCCTCTTCTCGAACCCTGAGCCGGCCCTCCGCGACGCGGACGTGCACTGGTGCACCGCCGACCTCGCGTGGGTCACGGCCCACACGTACGAGATGTACGGGCCGCTCTCGAACGGGGTCACCCAGGTCATCTTCGAGGGCACCCCCAACACGCCGCACCCGGGGCGCCACTTCGAGATCATCGAGCGCTACGGCGTCACGAGCTACTACACGGCGCCCACGCTCGTGCGCTCGCTCATGGGCTGGTTCCCCGACGGCGCCCCTGCCGGCTACGACCTCTCCTCCATCCGCCTCCTCGGAACGGTGGGCGAGGCGGTGAATCCCGAGGCGTGGCGCTGGCTGCGCTCGAACCTCGGGCGCGACTCGGGCGGCGATGTCCCCGGCGGCGTCCCCGTGGTGGACACATGGTGGCAGTCCGAGACCGGCGCAACTGTGCTATCACCGCGGGCCACCGACACGTCGTTCAAGCCCGGCTGTGCCACAAGGGCTCTCCCGGGGCTCGCCACGGACATCGTGGACGACGACGGCGAGCGCGTCGCGCCGGGCGTCCAGGGCAGCATCGTGGTCACCGCGAGCGGTCCCGCGATGGCGCGGACCGTCTGGGGCGACCCGCGCCGCTACCTCGACTCGTACTGGCGCAAGTATGCGGCGCAAGGGTGGTTCCTCGCGGGAGACGGCGCGAAGTTCGACGACGACGGCGACACCTGGATCCTCGGTCGCACCGACGATGTGCTCAACGTGTCGGGGCACCGCCTGTCCACGATCGAGATCGAATCCGCGCTCGTCTCCCACCCGGCCGTGGTCGAGGCGGGGGTGTGCCCTGTCGCCGACCGGACGACTGGGCACGCGATCGCAGCGTTCGTGGTGCTGACGTCCGACGCCGCGGCGCGCGCCGCCCGGGAGGCGGGCGGCGGGGCAGCCTTCGACGGCGCGCGGGTCGCCGACGCCCTGCGAGCCCACGTCGCGAAGCAGATCGGCCCGATTGCCAAGCCTCGCGACGTCGTCGTCGTTCCGGACGTACCCAAGACGCGCTCGGGCAAGATCATGCGCCGGCTGCTCACCCAGCTCTTCGAGGGGAGCCCTCTCGGCGACACGACAAGCCTGCAGAACGAGCCGTGCATCGCCGAGATCGAGAAGGTGCTCGCGGAACGCTGACCCTATCCGTGCGCGCGCACCCAGCGCCGCACCTCGGCGTCGAACGCCTCCGGCGCCTCGACGAAGCTCAGATGGCCGACGTCGGGGAGGAAGAAGAGTTCCGATCCGGGGATCTGGCGGTGCAGCTCATCGGCCACGGCGCGGGGCGAGCGAACGTCGAGGGCCCCGTACAGGAGGAGGGTCGGGACGGTGATGGTCGGAAGCACAGGGCGGTAGTCGACGCGCCCTGAGGCTGCGAGAAGCGCCCGCATACCGGTGGGCCGGAAGTCCTCGAAGAGGCGCGCCACCCGGGACTTCATCTCCTCGGTTGCCTGCTCGGACAGGAGCGTCGGCAGCCACGCGGGGATGATCTCGGAGGGCGACTTGTCCAATTCCGCGCTCGCCTGGCGATACCGCCGGTCCGCTTCCTCGGGCGGAAGCGAGCCCGCCCATCCGGCGTAGGCGGAGGCGAGGATGAGGGTAGCCGGGACCTCGGGGTGGGTCTTCCAGAGGTCGAGTGCGACTCCCGAGCCGAAGGAAAGCCCCAGCACGTGGGGCTTCCGCACGCCGTCCGCGAGGCCGAGTTCCCTGAGGAATCCCGCGAGGATCTCGCCGAGCGAGCCCGCGCCCTCGGCGAGGTCATCCGAGCCCCCGCACCCGGGCGTATCCCACGCGACGACGGTGAACTCGTCGGAGAGGTCCTGGAGCTGCCGCTCCCAGACCCGGCTGTCCTCATAGGCGCCGTGCAGGAGGACGAGGGGAGGGCCGCTGCCCGCCCTCTGATAGGCGATGCGCAGGCCGGCGACCTCGACAGTGTCCATGCGGACCAGCGTGGGG
This sequence comes from Sinomonas sp., assembly GCF_036848755.1. Taxonomy (NCBI): domain Bacteria; kingdom Bacillati; phylum Actinomycetota; class Actinomycetes; order Micrococcales; family Micrococcaceae; genus Sinomonas; species Sinomonas sp. Next base: position 3,042 of record NZ_DAIUJO010000110.1, read on the forward strand.
CGGCTTCCCGGGCCGGTCAAGGAGCCGATCAGAACAGCCGGAGCGGAGCGCCTCCGGACCGGCCGAGGCGGATCGAATCCTCGTCCCGCCGCTCCCGGAGCCGGGCGTCGATTGCGCCTGCCGCCTCGAACGATTCGCGCAGCCAGGCCAGGGCGCGGGCGAGTCCGCGGGAGAGGGTGCCGAACGGGGCGCCTGAGCGCGCGGTGGCTGTGCGGGGGGCGGCGCCTGAGCGCGCGGCGGCGGCCGAGGGTGCCAGGAGGGCGGGTGCGGTGCAAGTGTTCGTGCTCATGCCAGCAGTCTGCGAGGTCACGCCTGAAGGCGAAACGATTCGGCGCAGCCCGAATCCTCGACCTCAAGCCAGCGGATTCTTACGCTGATTCCATGCTGATCCGACTCACGAGCGAGGACCTCACCCGGGTCCGCTTCGAGGCCTCGCCCATGTGGGAGACGGTCACGAGCCTTCGCGCGCTCCAGCAGGGCACAGCTCTTCACCGGCCGTGGATCGAAGAGGCCAAGAAGCGGCTCGCCGACGCGCCGGAGCGGAAGGCGAAGGAGCATCTCCGGCTCCTCACGACGCTCGTGCAGGCGACCGGCCCGATCCCGGACGCGCTGACTCCGACCCCGGACCGCCAAGACTCGTTCGCCGAGACGCTCGAGGCCTTCGTGGGCGTACCGCCCGAGCTCTGGCTCCGCGACCTCGGGTACCTCGGGCATCGCGGGCTCGCGGACTACTCGCGCCGCATCATCGACGAATTCCGTGATGACGTCCCGCGCGGCGTCGCCCGCGTGACTGCCGCCCTCGAGTGGTACTGGGCCACCGCCGTCGAGCCCTACTGGCCGCGCCTGCGCTCGGTACTGCTCGCGGACATCGACTCGAGGCTCGAGGAACTGGCCCACCACGGCATCCAGGAGGTCTTCAAGACGCTGCACCCGAGCGTCCGTCCCGTCCCCGAGGGACTCGAGATCACGCGCGGCTGCGACGCAACCGACCTCCCCACCCCGGGGCGCGGGCTCATCCTCGTGCCGAACGCGTTCGTGTGGCCCAACACGCTCGTGCTCAACACCGCGCCCTTCGTGCCCACCCTCACGTACGCGCCGCGCGGCGTCGGCCGCCTGTGGGAGCGGGTCCGCGAGACGGGCGAGAGCCCCATCTCCCGGCTCCTCGGGCGCACGCGCGCCCAGATCCTCGCGCAGCTCGACGTTCCGATGACGACGACGCAGCTCGCCTGCGCGCTCGACCTCGCCGCCGGAACCGTCAGCAGCCATCTCAGGATCCTCGCCGAGTCGGGCCTCACGGAGCCAGTACGAGCAGGACGCGAAGTGTTCTATCAGCGGGGAAGGGTCGGCGAAGAGCTGCTCACCCGGGCGTGAAGCCGCGAAGGCGTGCCGCGGGTGCCCCTGCGTGCGAGGTAACGGAGCGGGCGGTCGCGGTCGGTCGCCTCCGTGAGGTCGTGCAGCCTGGCGGCCAGCAGGTCGGCGGGACCGATCAGCCCAAGGTACGCCCCGCCGTCGTCCACGACGGCGGCGGCGGAGGCGCCGGAGCTCGCGAGGACGTACGCGGCGTGCCGCACGGTATCCCGCGGATGGAGGACGGGCGCGGCCTCGGGGAGGTGCGTGGCAGGGGCGCGCATGATGTCCTCGCAGAAGAACGTCTCGAGCGGGTCGGTCGTGTAGTCGCGGGTCAGATGGAGCCCACGGCGGGCGATCTTCTCCGTCAGGACGGAGCGCCGCAGGAGCAGCACCGACGCGCCGTAGGCGACGACCGAGGCGATGAGCAGCGGGAGCGCGGCATCCCACGCGTGGGTCAGCTCGAGCGTGAAGACGACGCCGGTGAGCGGTGAGCGCATGACGCCGCCGACTACCGCAGTCAGCCCGAGCAGCGCCCAGAACCCCGGGATGACGCTCGGGAGGACGAGCCCGGCTGCGGCGCCCAGGGCGCCCCCGATCATGAAGATCGGCGCGAGCACGCCGCCGGACGTGCCGCTGCCCAGGGAGAGCGACCAGATGAGGGTCTTGACGACGAGGATGCCGACGATGAGGCCCGTCGTCGCCCGGCCCGTGAGGAGCTGGTCGATGACGTCGTAGCCCACGCCGAGGGCACGCGGCTCGACGAGGCCGCCAGCGCCGATGAGGAGGCCGCCGATGGCGGGCCACCACATCCAGTGGATCGGCAGCCTGGAGAAGGCGTCTTCGGCCCGGTAGACGAGCCAGGTCGCGCCCGCCGCGACCATCGCACCGCTGATGCCGACGACGCCGGCGAGCGCCTCGATGCCGGGCGTCAGGTGCAGGCCGGTGGTCGAGACGGGGAAGATCGGGGCACCGCCGAGGAGGACGCTGCGCACGACGGTCGAGACGGCGACGCCCGCTGCAACGGGAATGAAGCTGCGCGGGCGCCACTCGAAGAGCAGGAGTTCGACCGCGAGGAGCACGGCCGCGAGGGGCGAGTTGAACGTTGCCGCCATCCCGGAGGCGGCTCCGGCGACGAGGAGGGTCTTGCGCTCGTCCGCGGTGAGGTGGAGGTGCTGGGCGAGGATCGAGCCGATGGCCCCGCCCGTCATGATGATGGGCCCCTCGGCGCCGAACGGTCCTCCCGAGCCGATGCTGATGGCAGCCGAGATCGGCTTGAGGACTGCGACCTTGGGATCGACGCGGCTGCCTCCGATGAGGATGGACTCGATGGCCTCCGGCATCCCGTGACCGCGGATCTTCTCCGAGCCGAAGCGCGCCATGAGGCCGATCACGAGGCCGCCCGCGACGGGCAGCAGGAGCACCTGCCACCACGGATGTCCGCTTCCGACGGCAACGAGGCTCGTGGAGAGGCGCCCGTAGAAGAAGAGGTTCGTGGCGAGGCCGATGAGGCGCAGCAGCGCCCACGCGGCGAACGCGCCGAATGCGCCGACCGGGATCGCGAGGGCCGCCACGAGGATCATCCGCCGATCGACGGAGAAGTCGCTCAGCTCGTGGCCGCGGTGCGTCCTCATGCGACGACCGCCCGGCTGAGCGAAGTCGCAGAGAGGTGTTCGCGGAGCGCCCCGAGGCCCGCGGCGAGCTGCTCGCGCTGCTCCGGTTCGAGGTGGGCCAAGGCCTCGCGGAACTCCTCGTCCCGGCGGCGGAGGACGGCCTCGATCGCACCGGACCCGGCATCCGTGAGCGAGAGCAGCACGAGGCTGCGGTTCTCAGGCGAGTGGGCGCGCTCGACGTACCCTCCCGCGCACAGCCGGTCCGCGAGCCGAGTGACCGAGGAGCCGGAGACCTCGAGGATGTGTGCGAGCGCGCCGCTCGGCACGGTTCCGTGGTCGTGGAGGGCGAACAGCATCCGCATCTGCGGGAGCGAGAGTTCCGTGACCTCGTCGACGCTGCGCATGGCGACGGCGAGCAGATCGCGGGTCGCGCGCTGGAGTGCGTCGACTTGGGCGTCGAGAGGATTTGTCATACGACAAGTATTGCATAGTGCAAGGGGTTGCCCGCCGGCCCATCCCGGCGGGACCCCCGTCGTCGGCCGTCGCCGCCCGATTCCCACCACGACTCAAGCCCCCTCGGCGTGGCGCCCGACGACGCGCCGCCCAGGCTCTCTTCGAGGGGCCGAGCCGGTCGGAAAGGCACGCGCGCGGCCAACCGACCCTGCGGAGGTGACGGCTCAAGCCCAAAGCCAACCCGGCGGAGGTGACGGCTCAAGTTTCAAGGCGCGAGTCCAGGGCCTCTTGCCGAACGCTGTTCGGAAAACTCAACTCCGGACCGAGTGTGACGAAATAATTTGCCTGGTTACAGGGCTCACCGCAGAATCGATGTGACCCATCCCGAGCGGCTGAGAGATCTGGATCCGTGACGCCGCAGCAACCATGGTCACCGCCGAAACCGATTCGGCGGCGCCAAAGGTGCTACTGCCAGAAGCGATGGTGAGTGTCCCCGCTCTCGTCGCGCCCGATTAAAGGAGCGCAGCCGTGTCCGATCACGTCATCGATTTCGAGACCCCCCTGAAGTTCGCGTACTGGGTGCCCAACGTCTCGGGAGGCCTCGTGGTCTCCACGATCGAGCAGCGCACCAACTGGGAGTTCGAATACAACCGGACGCTCGCGCGCATCGCGGAGAACTCCGGCTTCGAATACGCCCTCACCCAGACCAGGTACGCCGCAAGCTACGGTGCCGACAAGCAGCACGAGGCCACATCCTTCTCCCTCGCGCTCCTCGGCGCGACCGAGCGACTCAAGGTGATCGCCGCCGTCCATCCCGGGATGTGGCACCCGGGAGTCCTCGCGAAGTTCGTCATCACCGCCGACCACATCTCGGGCGGCCGCGCCGCGGTCAACATCGTCTCGGGCTGGCTCAAGGACGAGTTCGTGAACTTCGGCCTCGAATGGCTCGAGCATGACGAGCGCTACGTCCGCACTGAGGAGTTCATCAACGTGCTCCGCGGCCTCTGGACGGAGCAGGGCTACTCGCAGTCCGGAAAGTACTACAACATCAACGACTTCACGATGAATCCGGCCCCGGTCAGCGTGGAGGGCCGCCCGCATCCCGAGATCTTCTTCGGCGGCAACTCGACCGCCGCGCAGGCCGCCGCGGGCCGCACGGCTGACTGGTACTTCTCGAACGGCCGCGATATCGAGGGGTTCAAGGAGAACATCGCAGGCGTACTCGCCGCCGCAGAGGAAGGCCGCAAGGCCCCGGCACGCCCTGGCTCCTCCCCCCGCCCGGCCCCACGATTTGGACTGAACGGCTTCGTCATCGCCCGCGACACCGAGAAGGAAGCCCACGAGACCCTCCGCGAGATCATCGCGAAGGCACACCGCCCGGCAGTCGAAGGCTTCGCCGCCGCCGTCAAGGAGGCCGGCCAGTCCACCAAGGACGGCAAGGGCATGTGGGAGGACTCGACGTTCGAGGACCTCGTCCAGTACAACGACGGCTTCCGCACGAAGCTCATCGGCACGCCCGAGCAGATCGCCGAGCGCATCGTCGAGTACAAGAAGATCGGCGTGAACCTGTTCCTCACGGGCTACCTGCACTTCCAGGAGGAGGTCGAGGCGTTCGGCCGCGACGTGCTCCCGATCGTGCGCGAGCTCGAGGCGGACCTCGCCCGCAAGAACGGCACCGAGCTCAACACCGCCCTGCTCCCTGTGACGAACTTCGCGGGAGCCGGCTTGGCCGGGGCGGGCTCCTGATGGCTGAGCGCCAGTTCGGCTTCCGCACCCGTGCGCTGCACGCCGGCGGCACGCCGGACGCCGAGCACGGGGCGCGCGCGGTCCCGATCTACCAGTCGACGTCGTTCGTCTTCAAGGACACGGACGACGCCGCCAACCTCTTCGCGCTGCAGAAGTACGGCAACATCTACTCCCGCATCGGCAACCCGACCGTCGCGGCGTTCGAGGAGCGCATCGCGTCCCTCGAGGGCGGCATCGGAGCGGTCGCGACGTCGTCGGGCATGGCCGCCGAGTTCATCACGTTCGCCGCGCTCGCCCAGGCGGGCGACCACATCGTGGCGTCGTCGAAGCTCTACGGCGGCACGATCACCCAGCTCGACGTCACCCTGCGCCGCTTCGGCATCGACACGACATTCGTCGACAGCACGGAGGCCGCGGACTTCAAGGCCGCGCTCCGGGACACCACGAAGGCGATCTACACCGAGGTGGTCGCGAACCCCTCGGGCGACATCGCCGACCTCCCGGGCCTCGCCGCCGTCGCCCACGAGCACGGCATTCCGCTCGTCGTGGACTCCACGCTCACGCCGCCGTACCTCCTGAGGCCCATCGAGCACGGCGCGGACATCGTGATCCACTCGGCCACGAAATTCCTCGGCGGCCACGGCACCACGCTGGGCGGCGTCGTCGTCGAAAGCGGGACGTTCAACTGGGGCAACGGCAAGTTCCCCTCCATGACCGAGCCTGTGCCGAGCTACGGCAACGTCTCGTGGTGGGGCAACTTCGGCGAGTACGGCTTCCTCACCAAGCTCCGCTCGGAGCAGCTGCGCGACATCGGGCCGTCGCTCCCGGCGCAGTCGGCGTTCCAGCTCCTGCAGGGCGTCGAGACGCTCCCGCAGCGCATGGACGCCCACCTCGCGAACGCCCAGCGCGTCGCGGAGTGGCTCGCCGCGGATCCCCGCGTCACGTACGTGAACTACGCCGGGCTGCCCTCGCATCCGCAGCACGAGCGCGCGAAGGAGCTCCTGCCGCTCGGCGTCGGGTCCGTGTTCAGCTTCGGTGTGAAGGGCGGCCGCGAGGCAGGCGCCCGGTTCATCGAGGCGCTCCAGATCGCGAGTCATCTGGCCAACATCGGCGATGCGCGCACGCTCGTCCTGCATCCGGGGTCCACGACGCACCAGCAGCTCTCCGCCGAGCAGCTCGTCGCGGCGGGCGTCCCGGCGGACCTCATTCGGCTCTCGGTTGGGCTCGAGGACGTCGAGGACATCATCTGGGACCTGGACCAGGCGCTCGAGGCTTCGCAGCTCGAGGCACTCGAGACCGACTTCGCCGCCCCGACGTACGACGGCGAGGCCTGCACCGTGCCGGGCGTCGCCGCCGCGCGGGTCGCCGCTGCTTCGAACGGAGGCACAAAGTGACCGCCGCCGCCGAGCGCGCCTGGGTCGGTCCGTCCGCCCCGGAGCGCCTCCGGATCCTCCGCGAGACGAAGGTCATCGCGATCGTCGGGGCCTCGGACAAGCCGAGCCGCGCGAGCTACTTCGTCGCGACCTACCTGCTCTCCTCGACGAAGTACCGCGTGTACTTCGTGAACCCGGTCGTGAAGACGATCCTCGGCCAACCGGTCTACCCCTCGCTCGACGCGCTGCCCGAGACGCCGGATCTCGTCGAGGTCTTCCGCAAGCACGACGACCTCCCCGGGGTCCTCGAGGAGGCCAAGGCCGTGGGCGCGAAGACGATCTGGCTCCAGCTCGGCTCATGGCACGAGGGCGTGGCGGCCGACGCCGAGGCTGCGGGAATGAACGTCGTGATGGACCGCTGCGTCAAGATCGAGCACGCGCGCTTCCACGGGGGCCTGCACCTCGCGGGCTTCAACACCGGCGTCGTATCCAGCAAGCGGCAGGTGCTCGCCTAGTCTTCGGCGGGACGTACGACGGCGGCCGGTCGCCTTCCGCGGGAGGTGACCGGCCGCCGTCGTTCCCCTCATGGGTGACAGAAGTTGCCAAGAGTGATAGAGCGTAGGGGGAACCGACCACGCGAAGAAGGAGCCCTCCGTGACCACCACCAGCAGCGCCGCCGAGCCCGGCTACCGGGTCCTGAACCCGGCGACCGGGGAACTCGTCGAGACGTTCCCGACGGCGACCGACGACGAAGTCGAGACCGCGATCGCCTCAGCCACGAGCGCGTACCAGGCCTGGAAGGACGTCCCGATCGAGGACCGGGCCAAGGCAGTGGCGCGCGCTGCGGACCTGTTCGCCGAGCGCGCAGATGATCTCGCGAGGATCATCACGACCGAGATGGGCAAGCCCCTCTCGCAGGCCAAGGGCGAGGCCGAGTTTGCCGCGGACATCTTCCGCTACTTCGCCACGGAGGGCCCGTCGCTGGCCGCGGACCAGGAGATCAAGACCTTCTCGGGGGGCCGCGCCGTCGTCCAGAAGCTCCCCATCGGTCCGCTCCTCGGGATCATGCCGTGGAACTACCCGTACTATCAGGTCGCCCGCTTCGCGGCCCCCAACCTCATGCTCGGCAACACGATCATCCTCAAGCACGCCGAGACCTGCCCCCGCTCCGCCCTCGCAATCGAGCAGCTCCTGCACGACGCCGGCATTCCGGAAGGCGCCTACGTGAACGTCTTCGCGAGCCACGACCAGATCGCGACGATCATCGCCGACCCGCGGGTGCAGGGGGTATCCCTCACCGGCTCCGAGCGGGCCGGGGCGATCATCGGCGAACTCGCCGGGAAGAACCTCAAGAAGGCCGTCCTCGAGCTCGGCGGCTCGGACCCCTTCGTCGTCCTCGACGCCCCCGACCCCAAGGCCACAGCCGACACCGCGTGGGACACGCGCATGGAGAACACGGGCCAGGCCTGCAACTCGAACAAACGCATGATCGTCATGGACGACGTCTTCGACGACTTCGTCGCCGAGCTCACCGCCCGGGCCCAAGGCCTGACCCCGGGTGACCCGAGCGCCGACAAGGAGGGTACCTTCGCCCCGCTCTCGTCCCGCGCCGCAGCGGAGACCCTTGCGGAACAGGTCCGCGACGCCGTCGAGAAGGGTGCAACCCTCCACGCCGGCGGCGAACTCGCCGCAGGCGAGGCCGCCTACTTCTCCCCCGCGGTCCTCACCGGCGTTACCCCGGAGATGCGCGCCTACCGGGAAGAGCTCTTCGGACCCGTCGCCGTCGTCTACAAGGTCGCGGACGACGACGAAGCCCTGCGGCTCGCCAACGACACCCCCTACGGGCTCGGCGGCGCCGTCTTCTCCTCCGACCCCGAGCGGGCCGCGCGCGTCGCCCAACGGCTCGAGGTCGGCATGGCGAACGTCAACACACCGGCGGGCGAGGGCGCCGAGATCCCGTTCGGCGGCGTCAAGCGCTCCGGCTTCGGCCGCGAGCTGGGACCGCTCGGCATGGACGAGTTCGTCAACAAGCGCCTCTTCTACGTCGCGGACTGACCGCTGCCCACTCGGGTAACCCCCTACCCACTCGGGTGGCCCCTACCCGCTCGGGGAACCCCCTACCCGCTCGGGTGACCCCCTACCCGCTCGGGGAACCCCTACCCGCTCGGGGAACCCCCTACCCGCTCGGGGAACCCCTACCCGCTCGGGGAACCCCCTA
>NZ_DAIUJO010000111.1:0-11754 GCF_036848755.1 Sinomonas sp.
ACCCCGAGAGCAGCAGCACGCCGCCAACCGCCGCGACCGCCCATCTCCTCGCCATCGCTGAACCGTCCACCGTTTCTCCCCCCATCAGAGATGCTTGCCTCCAGTCCGGGAAGGGTCCTAGCGGCTTTGGCGTCCCCGGCGCCGCCATGTCACGCTATTACCGCCCCTGCACTCCCCCGCCATACTCTGGTTCCGGGCCCACCGTTCGGAGCGTGCTCGAAGCGCTCTGGGCCTTGTGCCGGACCAGCATCTGTCGGAACAAGCCCAGGCGCCGCAGCATCGAAATGTCGCCAAGGTAGGCCATGGCGATCGCGTTGGCGGTGTTCGGCAGCACAGCAGCTTCCGGGTAGACCAGATAGAGCGGCTCGTAGTACGGAGCGAATTTGCTTTTAAAGGCCATCAGCGAGCGGAATCCGTACACCGGTTCCAACCGCTTGCCCACCCAGTCAAGGAGACGCCCACTGGCTGTGCTGGCACCGTCGTCGGCCGTCTGCACCGAACGCACCAAGGGCACGCCGGAGAGACTGACGTAGGCATAGCCCTCGTCCCTCAGCGTCAGCGCTGCGGTGGCGATGAGGAACTCCATGCTGTTCGGGAATCCGTTCCGGCGTCTTCGCATCAGGTCCAGCGTCCAGCCAGCGATCGTGCCCTCGTGGTACACCGGCAGCCAGGAAGTGACAGCGTGCACGGTGAGGTTTGCGTCCAGGGCAAGCAAGCATCGGACCTCCGGGTCTTGAAGCTCGGCAACGCCCCCCAGAGTGAATCCCAGTTCCGGCAGCTTCTGATCCGCGATCCATTCCTCGGACAGCTCGTGAATCTGTCGCCGGATTCGTGACGACGCCGTCGCATAGCTCACCCACTCCGCGCGGATCCCGTCCTTCTGAGCCCGATTCAAAGCCGACCGGACGTTCTGGAATCGCCGGCCCGAGAAGGTCAGACAAGCCAAAGGGAGAATTGCCTGCTGCGCGATTTCCATGGAGCGCCAACCTATCGCGCTGGTGATGCCGAGGAGTTCCCGGTTAGCCGAGTAGAAGCACGGAGTCCACCCATTGTCCCCGCAGAAGCGGGCGAATCCCTCGACGCCGGCCCGGGAATCGACGGTTGGCGCCACAGGAGGACCGAGGGCCAGGGCAATGCCGAAGATCACCCGGTACGCCACGTACCCGCGGCCATCGGGAGTGAACCAGTAGCGGTTACCCGACCAGGTGGTCATCCACGAAAGCGGGCTTCCCGAGGCGGACCGCAGGATAGTTCGCACTCTCGCAGGATCAGTACCGTCCTCGGTGCTGGCGGGCTGCAGGAAAGAGACGAGGACGAGCGTTCCCGTCACCAGCCAGAAGGCTATCCCGGTGCCTTCATAAAGAAGCACGGCGCGGGTGCTTTCGGGGAAGATCGCGGGGGGGATGTCGAGGGTATAGCCGAGTGGCAGGAAGCGGTCGGGCACGTCGGCCACGAATTGTGTGAGAGAGGGAATCGGAGTGAAACCACGCGAGAGCGCCACACCGCCGGAAACATAGACCACCGCGAGCCCTATGCCGACCAGCAGGATCATTAGTCCGAGCCGGCGATATGTGCCGCGCGGTGCGGTAAGGGTGAAGAAATTTCGGAATCCTGCGATGAGCACGAACAGGACGACCGGCAGCAGGAGCGGAAGCACAAGGCCCAAGGGATGGTGCGAATGGCTCAGGTCCGGAAAGCCGACGCTCTGCTCTTGGATCATGACAGGGAGCGTCGGCCACAGCACCAAGAGGATGTGGGTCACCGCTAGAGCAGCCATGCCGCCGAGCACCACGAGAGTTGCCCCCCATGCAAAGCGGCGACCGCGCCGCAACCCCTCAGCACATACGAGCAACAAGAGGCAGGGAAGGATAGCCATGAAGATCCCCCCGGCACCGGCCCGCAATTGGAGGAGCATCATCTGGCATCCAGACGAATTCAGCGGGTTCGCGCACGTACTCGCGAGCACTTTGGGATCGACGGACTGGATATCGGTAAACAGGAAGCGGAGCACCGAAAGGGGCCCCGACGGATTGGGGGACAGCCCAGCGATAACCGGTCCGACCGCGCAGGCCGTGACGCAGAGGGCCAGCAGCACACGTGCCTCCCTCCGGGAGATCGTGGGCCAGGCAAGCACCGGGCGGCGTCCCCAGAGAAGCGGCCCCACAAGGACTCCGACGACGGCGGCAGCCAGCCTGACGAGGTCGGCGAAAGATCCTTCGTAAAGGGCAAGGACCAGCAGCAGGAGGGGGACGCTGGTCCGAAGACGACGCCGCCAGAGGGCCGGCAACGTAGCGGTAGCGGCCATCATCGCCCCGCAGAGGGCCGCGGTTAGACCGAGGTACCGGTGGGACATCAGGTCAGCGGACCAGAAACCCATCATTCCGCGGATCGCCCACGTCAGTCCCGCTGCCGCTATGACGCCGAGAATCTGGCTCGCTGCAGCCGCTGCAGCGAAACGGGGTGAGCCCAATCGCCGCTCCAAGGGGACGCCGACCAGCAGCAGGGCGACGGTCGACGCCACGCAGACCGCGGCCCCCTGCACCCAAAAGGCCGCTGTCACCAACGACCACGGCCGGGCAAAGAGGGTCCAAGCGGAAGCTCCCACCCGTTCCCTCATCGCGTCGGCAGGAAGGCTCTGCAGGATGGGGGTGGCCCCCTGGACGGCCCAGAGCAGTATGGCGTAGCCGAGTGCGACGGGTGACGATCTGAGCGCTCGGACGAGCCGCGGGGCCGAAGGCGCCCTGAGCCTCCGTCGCCAGCTCGGGCGAGTGAGTCTCGATGGGGATCCGACGCCGCCCATTTCCGTGGGCCCCCGTCCACCCGTCATGGTGCGGAAAGCCCGAAGCGGACGTACAGCAGCGGCAGGCCGGTCTTCAGCCCATAATCGACGGAGTCGCCCCGATGTCCGATGTCGTTTCCCGTGAACCGGTAGGTAGTCATGCCTGCGGCTTTGGCATCAGCCTCGGCGGCCACGGCCTGCGGGGTGAAGGTCGTGTCCAGCGAGCCGCTCGTGAAGATTGCCAGCTCGTCGCTGTACGTATGGTCCTTGAGGATAGTCGCTGGTTCTTCGGCCGTGAATTCGGCTTGGTTCCCGCGGAAGATGGTGTTGATGGTGTTCTGGACGCTGCCGTTGAGAGGTTGGAGTTCGCCCGAAACATCGAGCAGTGAGCCGAAGAGGTCCGGCCTCTTCGCTGCGACTGACAGGGCGCATTCGCCACCGTCCGAGTAGCCAGCTATGGCCCAGTTGTCCCTGCCTGGAGCTACGTTGAGCTTCGTACGGATGAAATTCACGACATCAGTGGTGATGTAGGTGTAGACATTGCCGCTTGCGGAGTCGACGCACACCGGGTTCTGGTACGGATTCCCCAACTGGTCAACGGTGAGGAAGAGAGGGGCCAGGCCGTGGTTCTTCGCGGCCAAGGCATTGAGCTCCGCGACGGCGGATTTGTCCTGGTCGGGGCTTCCCGGCTGACCCATCATCATCACGATGATCGGCAGCGGCGGCGGGTCCGCAACCAAAGCGGCGGGTGGCAGATACAGGTATGCATCGCGCGCTTGGAATCCCGACGCTGTGGCGGGGATCTTGACGGCGCCGACTCGACCGGTCTTCGGCATCCCGACCGGCGGATTCCACGTCTGCCGGAGCGGCGCCGTGCTGGTTTGGGGCGGAGCCTCGGCGCGCTGCACCTTGGACTCCTGCTGGGGCAGGGCAAGGTAACTGCCGGCGTCCACCCCCATGAGCGAGCCGAGGGTGGGGTTGAGTCCATACCCCGCGTTGATTCCCAGGCCCGCGGTCGTCGCGAAGACAATGGCCGAGCACCCGGCAAGGATCCTCCGCAACCAGCGTGATCGCCAGAAGTTCACCAGGGCCAGAGCCACGGCAGCGAAGGCGGCGATGACCCATGCCCGGGTGTCCGGGTCGAGCGGGAGTCCGAAGATGTCCAGCCAACCCTCGCAGATGAGCAAGACCAGTACGCCAAGCCCGGCGCCAGCGGTCACAGCGATCAGCGCCGTGAGAACCCAAGCGCGGGGCGACAGCTCAGGGCGGTCAGAGGCCCCGGTTTCCCTCCTCGCCGAGTGGTTGAGTCTGGCGCGGAAGGGTTGCGGAAAGACCACCGGGCGCACTGTCAGATAGACAATTCCCAGGAGGCTGACGGCGTAGAACGCATACAGCAGAGGCCGCTGGACGATATTGAAGCTGTATAGGCTTTCCATGGACCCCCCTCAGGAGGAAGCGCTTCGCGACGGGTATGGTCTCCGTTGTCTGGTTCAAAGTTGGTCTGCACGAAAGGGGCGGTAAAGCCCCGGGGGCGCAATAGAGTCCTGGGGTACTCCGATTCGCGTAATCGACGCGCCGCGCCCAAGGGGACGACGCGTACTCGCGGGTGGCCTTTGCAAGTAGAACGGGAGTGCGCAGAGTGCTACCCGAGGAATCTCGGGGTCTGCCCGAACATCAGGTACCTGCCCCGGCGCCTAAGTGGCCGGGCCTAGGGAATCGAGTAGTGATTACTCAAGACTCCCGCAGCCCCTCACACCAGACTGTATTGACGAGGGAAATGGATCTCCAAGGAGGGCCTGATGTATGCGCACCGCGCCATAGTCATTGACGCTCTCGCGGTCCTTCGGACCTGCGGGCTGGCAGAAGGCCATGCAGGTCCCCCGAAAGGCGTCGAGTCACGAGATGAGCAGGCGCAAGCAGCAGCGGTCGGCCAAGCCATCGAGGCCATAGGACCGAGGAAGTGGGAGGAGCTCACCCACGCACAGCGCCAGATCTTGCTCGTGGCCCAAGCGACGATCCGGCATTATCCCGAACAGGGAGCGGCGCTGACTCGACGCGTCCAGCCACGTCACCATTAGAGCGCTAGAGCTGGCCGGAGCCTTCTCCCGTCCGAACTTTGCCTACAGCGCAGGACTGCGCCCGGGAACGGTCACCCTGCAGTTCGATCCCGGGCGCACGCACGCCTCTCAAGCAATTCCATCTTCCCCGCACACGCGTGCCAAATCCATCGCCTGCAGAGTCCGGAGACTAGGCTCACGCGCCTACATAGGCGGCGAGATGCTCACCCGTCAGCGTCGAGCGGGCAGCCACGAGTTCTGCTGGCGTGCCTTCGAAAACGATCCGGCCGCCGTCGTGCCCCGCCCCAGGTCCGAGGTCGATGATCCAATCCGCGTGGGCCATGACGGCCTGATGGTGCTCGATGACGATGACGGATTTGCCGGAGTCGACCAGCCGGTCCAATAATCCGAGCAGTTGGTCGACGTCGGCAAGATGCAGACCGGTTGTCGGCTCGTCGAGGACGTAGACATCGCCCTTCTCCGCCATCTGGGTGGCCAGCTTGAGCCGTTGCCGCTCGCCTCCGGACAGCGTAGTGAGCGGCTGGCCGAGGGTCAGGTATCCGAGCCCTACGTCCGCGAGCCGGCAGAGGATCTTGTGGGCAGCGAGCGTACGGGCTTCGCCGTGTCCAAAGAATTCCTCCGCCTCTGCAACGGACATTGCGAGCACCTCGGCAATGTTCCTGCCGCCCAGCGTGTACTCGAGCACGGACGCCTGGAACCGCTTCCCTCCGCATTCCTCGCACGTGGACTCCACTGTCGCCATGACGCCCAGATCGGTGTAGATGACGCCGGCACCGTTGCATGCGGGGCAGGCGCCCTCGGAATTGGAGCTGAAAAGCGCGGGCTTGACGCCGCTTGCCTTCGCGAACGCCTTCCGAATCGGCTCGAGCAGCCCGGTGTACGTCGCTGGGTTGCTGCGGCGCGAACCCCTGATGCCGGTCTGGTCGATCACGACGACGCCGTCCCGGCCAGCCACGGATCCGTGAATGAGCGAACTCTTGCCAGAGCCGGCGACGCCGGTCACCACGACGAGGACCCCCAACGGGATGTCGATGTCGACTTCCCGGAGATTGTGCTCGGACGCTCCACGCACCTCGAGCGCGCCCGACGGCGGTCGCACCGAATTCTTCAGGCCTGCCCGATCATCGAGATGGCGACCAGTGATCGTGTCGCTTGCCCGCAGGCCATCGACCGTTCCCTCGAAGCAGACCATCCCGCCCTCAGACCCTGCGCCCGGGCCCAGATCGACGACGTGGTCGGCGATCGCGATCGCCTCGGGCTTGTGCTCGACGACAAGCACAGTGTTCCCCTTGTCGCGCAATTGGAGCAGAAGCTGGTTCATCCGTTGGATGTCGTGAGGGTGCAGCCCGATCGTCGGCTCGTCGAAGACGTACGTGATGTCGGTGAGGGACGAGCCCAGATGTCGGATCATCTTGGTGCGCTGGGCCTCTCCCCCGGAAAGGGAGCCCGTCGGCCGGTCGAGTGAAAGATAACCGAGCCCGATTTCGGCGAACGAGTCGAGGAGGTGCTGGAGCCCTCCGAGAAGAGGAGCGACCGAGGGCTCGTCGAGCGCGCGCACCCACTCCGCGAGATCGGTGATCTGCATCGAGCAGAGATCGGCAATGTTCTTCCCTTCGATCTTCGAGGAAAGAGCCTCCTGGCTGAGGCGCGTCCCCCCGCACTCCGGACAGGTCATGAACGTAATGGCCCGGTCCACGAAGGCACGGATGTGCGGCTGCATTGCCTCGGGGTCCTTGGAGAGCATCGACTTCTGGATTTTCGGGATGACGCCCTCATACGTGAGGTTGATGCCTTCGACCTTGATCTTGGTCGGCTCCTTGTACAGCAGGTCGTGGAGCTCCCGCTTGGAGAATCTTCCGATGGGCTTGTTCATGTCGAAGAAGCCACTGCTGCTGAAGATCCGCCCGAACCAGCCATCCATGGAATAGCCCGGAATGGTGAGGGCCCCTTCGCTCAGCGACTTGCCGGCGTCGTACAACGCGGTCAAATCGAAGTCGGTGACGGAGCCTGTTCCCTCGCAGCGAGGGCACATGCCGCCGAGTCGGTGGAACGTCGCCTTTTCAGTCTTTGTCTTTCCCTCGCCCCGCTCGACCGTGATCGCTCCGCTGGCCCTCACGGAAGGGACGTTGAACGAGTAGGCGTTAGGCGAGCCGATGCGCGGCTGGCCCAGACGGCTGAAGAGGATGCGCAGCATCGCATTGGCATCTGTGGCAGTCCCGACCGTGGACCGCGGATTGGCGCCCATCGGCTCCTGATCCACGATGATCGCGGTGGTCAGCCCTTCGAGTACGTCGACGTCCGGACGGGACAGAGTCGGCATGAAGCCCTGCACGAAGGCGCTGTACGTCTCGTTGATCATGCGTTGCGACTCTGCCGCGATGGTGGCGAAGACCAGCGAGCTCTTGCCCGACCCTGAGACTCCGGTGAAGACGGTCATCCGCCTTTTCGGGATTTCGACGCTGACATCCTTGAGGTTGTTCTCTCGCGCGCCGTGAACGCGGATCAAGTCATGGCTGTCGGCGAGGGGCAGCCCGAATCGGTCTCCAGTCCTCGCGGCCAGGCTCATCGTCTCTCCCTCTCCGAAGCGGCTTCTCCCGTCAGTCTAGGCAGCCACAGTTCAGGGAGGCTTCTTCGATCCTGACGGGTTCCGGGGAGGGGCTATTCGGCCACACGGTACACGTGGAAGCTGCTTTCGCTCTGGAAGCGATCCTCGAAGACGCCACCGGCGCTGGCGGAGATGGTCCGCCCTTCGTCGATGACCTCGACGCTGCGCCCGGCCACTCCCGCTGGCAGAGTGAACGTGCGATCTCCCGGCGGCGCAGCGCCGTCGGTCATAGCGAAGATGTAAACCGACCCGCCGTGCACCTTCAGCATGGTCTGAAGCCCTGGCCCGAAGGAATACGCAT
Source organism: Sinomonas sp. (assembly GCF_036848755.1). Classification (NCBI taxonomy): domain Bacteria; kingdom Bacillati; phylum Actinomycetota; class Actinomycetes; order Micrococcales; family Micrococcaceae; genus Sinomonas; species Sinomonas sp. The sequence goes on from NZ_DAIUJO010000111.1 coordinate 7,764, forward strand.
AGGACTGCGTGTTGAGGACCGGGGCCAGCCCCTTGATGAGTGAATCGACCTTCTTGGCGGCCGACACCTGGGGGTCAGCGCAGAATCCGGGGACGACCTGGGATTCCCGGAAGATGCTGCCTCCCTGACACGGTCCGCTGAGGCTCTGATTGAAGTACACAATTCCGCGGGCCTCGTTGATGAGGGAACTCATGACGGCCCCCTCGACTTCCTCGGGCGTGATATACGCGGTGAGTGGCTGGCCGCCAGGGCCCCCGTTCAGGTTTTCCACAAACTGCCACAGAGGCTGCAGCCTACCGTCGGCGGCGTCCCGTTGCCGAAGCATCTGAATGGTCTTCCCATAGCTCGAGGCCGACCTGCACGAAGCCTGCGGAATCGGCACGAGGTAATTCTGTCGATACGGCGAATCACTGCAGAAGGGAACCGTGTACCAGTACATGTCCACCGATACCGCGTCGGTGAAGTCGTTGACATATGCGTTGGCATCCGCGGGGGCCATATCATTTGCTAGGACAGACTGCGTGTAGTTGGTGTAGGCGAACCGGCCATCGGCCCTTGCCTGATCACTCAGCTGCTGGAGATGGGCTCTCCCCTGCTGCGGCGCGTAACGTCCGTCAACCTCGTCGTCCAGGAATTCACCGACCCAATTCTTGCTGGCGCGCGTGAAGGTGTCGTTGAGCGGCGGCCCGATCCAGTACATGCCGTTGTCTGCAAAAAGGCTGTACGGCGTCGATGCATCCATTCCGATGTACGTGTTGATTCCGAGACTCTTGTCATATTGGGCCTCAGCGTCAGAGCTTATGCCGTTGTACCACGCAACGATGGGAAAGAAAGCCGGGTCGTCCCACCCCGCTGCCGCGGCCGCGGGGAATCTCTTCCAATAATCCGGGCCGCCTTCCCATGGGATTCGTGGAAGATCGAGGAGTCCTACTTGAGCGTGGGACTCTCCCGCATCGGCCACGAGTCCGCTCGCGGGCAGGATGGCGACAAGCGCTACCCAGACGCACACGAAGATCGCCTTGGCGCTCGCTATCCGGTGCGGGGCAGGGAGGTCCCGACGCTTCCCCTGATGTGCGGACACAGGGGAACTCTAAGGGTCGACCTCGGTTAGGCAATAGCCTCCATCGGCCCTATCGCCAGCCGCGACGATGCCCATCGCCATGGCAACTCTGGCAAGCACGCGCCGTCGGCCGTGCAGCCTCGATAAGGTCGCGTAGACAGAACGGCAAAGGTTCCGGAGGGAGGGGCATGGCGAGCACAGGGAGGCTGCGCGTCGGCGTCATCGGTGCAGCCTGGCGCGGACAGTACTTTCTCAAGCTCATCGCGCGCTTCCCGGAGGTGATGGAATGCATCGGCGTGGTCGCGCGAAGGGAATCCGCGCGGCAGGAAGTGGCCGAACGCTGGGGCGTTGCTGCGTTCGAGACAGCGGAACAGCTTCTCGACGTCGGCAAACCCGATTTCGTCGTCACGAGCGTGAGCTGGGCGGCCAACCCCAGCATCGTGAAGGAATCCGTGGCCCGCGGGGTGCCCGTGCTCTCCGAGACTCCCCCGGCACCGGATCTTGAGAGCCTCCGCGAACTGTGGAGCGCCGTCGGCCCCTCGGGACTGGTGCAGGTGGCCGAGCAGTACGCGCTCATGCCCACGCATGCCGCCAGGCTAGCGGCTGGGCACGCGGGAATCATCGGAGAAATCAGCTCGGTGCAGATCTCGTCGACGCATTTGTACCACGCTGCGAGCCTCGCCAGGCGGTACCTCGGCGTTGGCTTCGAATCCGCGACGGTGAGCGCACGCCGGTTTGCCGGTCCGCTCGTCAATCCCAGTGATCGTTCCGGCTGGACGCACGATCTCGTCCCCAGGCAGGCCACCACCACGATCGCAACCCTCGAGTTCGACAGCGGACGGAGCGCCGTCTACGACTTCACGGACAACCAATCACGCAACCACCTGCGAGCGCGACGCCTCCTGCTCCGGGGCAGCATGGGCGAGATCATCGACGATCGCGTGGTCCGGCTCGTCGACGCGGAGACGATCCTCGAGTCGCGCATATCCCGTCACCAGACCGGGTACGAACTCGACCACGAAGGCTTCGACACCGCCCATCTGAGCCTCGACGGGACCGTCCTGTGGCGCAACCCGTTCTTCGGGCAGAGGTTCAATGACGAGGACGTCGCGATGTCGGCCACGCTCTTGGCCATGGCGGAATGGGTTCGCGGGGTCGGACCGGCGCCGTATCCGCTCGCCGAGGCGGCCCAAGACCAGCTCATCGGACTCGCCATCGAAGAATCGGCCGACCAGCAGCGACTCGTCACGACGTCGCAGGAGGCGTGGACGCCGCTCCCCCGCCGCTGAGCAGCCGTCGGGCTGCCCAACGGCCCTGGGGGCGGTTGAATTGCCTAAGTGCTGATCACCGACGAGGTGGCGAGGACCTGGCCGTGGGCGTCGAGCGCCTGAGCCGCCAGATGCGGGGCTGCTGCGACCGCCACGGAGGTCTCGAAGCCGGTCTTCTTCACGATTGCCGACTCCTTGAGCGAGGAGGCATCGCTTCCGGTGAGGAACCGCCAGCTCGCGACCTCGGTGGCCCCGTTCCAGCTCGCGTACGCCTGCATCGTCGAACCATTGCCCTGGACGACGACGACGTCCGGCACGGTTGTCGGAGTCGCGGTCCACAGCGAGCGGTAGACGCGATATGAGCCGCCGCCGATGTTGGTGGCCTCGAAGACGGGGGTCCCGTTGGCGGTGAACTCGGTGGCTGCGGGGTCGGATCCCCAGCCGACCATGTAGTTGCCGTTCGCGAGGAACTGCACATTGCCCATCGCGTTGCCGCGATGGCCGCCGCGCGCCAGCTCGAGCTTGACCGAAGCGGTGCGCTTCTGCTCGTCCACGTTCAGGAGGAGCCCGCGGGAGGTCCCTGTCGTGCCGTCCTTGTAGTGGTTGTCGAACATGCTGATGACGCCGTTGGCCCGCTGGCGGACGTCGTGCTGCCATGCGAAGACGGCATCGGCCGGGAGGGCGAAATCGCTCCTCTTCCCCCCCAACCGCCACTGGATCGCTCCGGTGGGGTCGACGTTGTAGATCGTGTGCGTGTGCCGGAAGGAAATGAGGTACCCGTCGGAGCGGAGTGAGACGGCGTTGACGTGATAGGGATCGAAAGCCTTGGCAGCACTCGAGCCGTCGGCAGTGGGGTCGTCGGAGGTCTTGACGTAGCTCTCGTCCAGCCCCACGTAGTCGGAGGCCTTCCAGTCGAAGAGCAGGTTGCCCGTGGCGATGTCCACTTCCTGCACGTGGCAGTCGTACATGAAGCCGTTCGCCTGGCCGCCGGCCGGGGTGAGGTCGAACTGGATCGTCGGGTACGAGGTCAGGAGGGCGGTGCCCTTCGGTGTGACCGTGAATTCGTGAAGGTCGGCCTTGAGGCCGTCGCCTGCATTGACCTGGGCGATGGTCCGGTAGGAAGTGTCCTTGATGATGCCGGACCCCTCCCCGTGGCCGCCCATGCCCTTGCCGCTCCAGTAGGTCAGCACGGGCTTGCCCTGGTAGGTCTGGACTCGCAGATCGGTGACGCCGGCGCCGGTGGGCTCCATCCACACCGGACGCCCCTGATTGTCCATGATCAGGCCGTTCGAGCCGTGCCCCATCGGTCCCGCGAAGATCAGGCCCGGGGCCGTGGCCCCCGACGACCAGACGTTGACATGCGGCGTCGTGAGCTTCGTGCTCACGAAGGTCCGGTCAGGGGGAGCTGTCGCTCCTGCCGTCCCTGATGCTGAGGGAGCCGGAGTCGCCGCGGATGCGCTGGGCGGCAGCGGGAAGATGCTCGAGCGGGCGACGGTGGCGCCGGCGGCGGCGCCGAAAACCGCCAGCCCCGCGCCTTGGATGAAATGACGACGACTGACCCTGACCATGGCTGCCATCCTATGAACGGACCCTGTGGCGGCGGGAGCCCCAACCTGTAGTTTTACTGAGAGAGTGCCGGGAGCAGGCCAACGGTCTGCTCCCG
>NZ_DAIUJO010000112.1:0-11530 GCF_036848755.1 Sinomonas sp.
CTGGGGGAGAGCGTACTGGCCGAGGACGACTGGGGGCGCCCGTCTCGATGATCGAGCCTGTAGGAATAGTCGAAACATCCTTGCCCTCCGCTGTGACCCATGCCATACTCTTCCTCGATACGCATCGACGATACGGTTCGACGAGGAGGCGGGCAGATGCCAACCAGCAAGGACGTAGCTCGCCTCGCGGGCGTCTCGCAGAGCACCGTCTCGTACGTCATGAGCGGTCGGCGCCCGATCTCGGAGAAGACCCGTAAGCGCGTCGAAGACGCCATGGCCCAGCTCGCGTTCCAGCCGAACGCCGGCGCGAGGGCGCTCGCCAGCCGGCGCAGCCAGGTCATCGGCCTCGCGATCCCGTTCGTCCCGGACCTGCATAGGGGCTCGATGATGGGGTTCATCTCCGTCATCGCCGCAACCGCTCGGCAGAGCGACTACGACATCCTCCTCGTCACCGACGACGAAGGCCCGGAGGGCCTCGAGCGCGTCGTGGGCCAGCAACTGGTCGACGGGCTCATCATCATGCAGGTCGAAGGTGAGGACGCCCGTGTCCCGGTCATCCGAAACCTCCCGGTCCCAAGCGTCCTCATCGGCATCCCTGAAGACGCGAAGGGCCTCCAGTGCATCGACGCCGACTTCGAGCTTGCGGGCACGATGTGCGTCGAGGAACTGGCACAGCTGGGCCACAAAACGGTGACCCTCGTGGACTGGCAGGAGGACGTCATCCGCCGCCACGTCAACTACGTCAAACGGTTTCACCGCGGCGTCGACAAGGCGGCCGCCGCGAACGGAATCAAAACCATCCACGCCCCCGGTCGCATCACGATCGCCGGCATGGAGAAGGCCGTCGCCAAGGCTCTCGAACAGACCAACGGGACCCCGGCCTTCATCGCCCCCGAAGCCGCCAACCAAGATCTTCTCGTGGAGGCCCTCAACAACCTGGGCCTCGTCCTCGGGAAGGACGTCTCCGTCGTCGTCAATTGCTCGGACGGCCTGGCCGAACGGCAGCGCATCCCGCTGACCACCATCGGCTTCGAGCCGGACGAAGTCTCCCGGCGGGCCGTCCACATGATGGTCCGCGACCTCAACGATCCCGCGTCCAGGGCCCATGAGGCCCTGGAGCTCATCCGCCCCGTCCTGAAGAGGCGGAAGAGCACCCTGCATCCGCGCGCCAAGCGCTGACCCGTCCCACCCCTGCGAGCAGCAACACCACGTCGGTCATCGATGCGCATCGTCGATACGCATCGACAATAGAACCAAAGCGACAAAGAGCCAAAGCAAAGGAGCTTTTCTGTGAAGAATTCACGCGTTCTCGCGGCGCTCGCTGGAGCGGCCTCCGTCACCCTCGCCCTGGCTGCCTGCTCCTCCGGATCCGGCGCCGCGTCCTCGGGCGGGAAGCAGACGCTGACGATCGAGGACTACTACACCAGCACGTACGATCCGCTCTACAAGGACTGCGCGGCCCAGATCGGCGTGAACGTGAACCCGGTACACGTCGCAGGCGCGGCGCTGATCGCGAAGGTCCTGCAGCAGGCGTCCTCGCGGACGCTGCCCGACGTCCTGATGCTCGACAACCCCGACGTGCAGCAGATCGCGGCGACCGGTGCACTCGCGCCGCTCAAGGACTTCGGCGTCAGCGCGCCTGCGGGCGACGTTCCCGGTGTGGTCAACGCGGGCACCTACAACGGCCAGGTCTACGGCCTCGCTCCGGTCATCAACTCGATCGCACTCTATTACAACGTTGACATGCTGAAGGCGGCCGGTATCGCTCCTCCGAAGACGTGGGACGAGCTGAAGGCGGACGCGGCCAAGCTGACCGACTCGGGCAAGGGCGTCTACGGCTTCGCGATGAGCAACATCAACACCTACGAGGGCACGTGGCAGTTCCTGCCCTTCTTCTGGACCAACGGCGGCGACGAGAAGAACATCAACAGCCCGGGCGCACAGCAGGCGCTCCAGTTCGACGTCGACCTCCAGAACGACGGCTCGATGTCGAAGAGCTCCGTCACGTGGAGCCAGCAGGACGTCAACAACCAGTTCATCGCCGGCAAGGCAGCCATGATGATCAACGGTCCGTGGCAGCTCCCCGCGCTCAACGCCGCGAAGGGCCTGAACTTCGCGAGCGTTCCGATCCCGACCCGCACGAGCGATCAGCAGATCGTCTCCCCTCTCGGAGGCGAGACCTTCAACGTCCCCCAGACCGGCGACAAGACGAAGATGGGCCTGGCCGCCAAGTTCGTCGACTGCCTGAACACGCCGGCGATGCAGGTGAAGATCGCCGGGCTCTCCGGCAACGTGCCCGCTCAGGAGGCGGCAGCCGCCGACTGGGCGAAGACCCACCCGCAGGTGGAATCGTTCGTCGAGACCGTGAAGACGGCTCGCGCCCGCACCGCCGAACTCGGCCCGAAGTGGCCGACGGCGGCCACTGCCATCTACACGGCAGTCCAGGACGCCCTCACCGGCAAGGCGTCGCCCGCGGACGCGCTCCAGCAGGCACAGGCGCAGAACAAGTAGACCGGGCGCCCCGGAGGCGGGGCATCCCGCCTCCGGAACCCGATCCGCAAAGGAGCGTGATATGACCTCAGTGCGTGACATGACCTCAGTGAACGGCCGCCTCGACCGGCGGCCGCGCCAGACGGCGAGCGGCCCGATCGCGCCGCGGCGCCGGCCCCGCGTGGGCCGCTACGTGGCCCGATGGCTCTTCGTCGCACCGGCCGTCCTCTTCGTGCTGATCTTCTTCGGCTATCCGATCGTCCAGAACGTGACGATGTCGCTGCAGAACTACACGACCACCACCTTCTACACGGGCGAGGCGCCGTGGGTCGGCTTCGCGAACTACGTCACCGTCTTCACGAGCCCGTTGTTCACGACGACGGTGCTCAACACCGCGCTGTTCACGATCGGCTCGATCGTGTGCCAGTTCGTGATCGGCCTGGGGCTGGCGTTGTTCTTCAAGCGGCACTTCCCACTCGGCGGGTTCCTGCGCTCGCTGCTGCTCCTGCCGTGGCTGCTTCCGCTCATCGCCTCGGCCGCCGTGTGGAAGTGGATCCTGGACCAAGGCTCGGGAGCGCTCAACCAGTTCCTCGGCCTCTTCGGGATCAGCCCGGTGCCGTGGCTCGTGAGCCCGAGCCTCGCGCTCATCGCCGTGATCGGCGTGAACATCTGGCTGGGCATCCCGTTCAACACCACCATCCTCTACAGCGGCCTGCAGGCCGTCCCGGAGGAGCTCTACGAGGCCGCGTCGCTCGACGGGGCGGTGGGATGGAAGGCGTTCTGGCACATCACGTGGCCGAGCATCCGCTCGGTCGTGGGCGTCGTCGTCGTCCTCGGCGTGGTCTACACGCTCAAGGTGGTGGACATCATCCTCGGCCTCACCGGCGGCGGCCCGGCGAACTCCACGCAGACGCTCGCGACATGGGCCTACCAGAACTCGTTCGTCCAGTTCCTGTTCGGCCAGGGCGCCGCCGTGAGCAACGTGCTGATCGCGGTCTCGCTCGTGTTCTCCCTCGTGTACCTCTCCATGACCCGTAAGGAGGTCGACGAATGACGACGGCCACGCAAGCGATCCTCGCGCCGGGCACCGTGCGGAAGGACCGCAACCGGCCCTCGCGGAAATGGCCGATGACGGTGCTGGGCATCGTCTTCCTGGCCATCATGGTCTTCCCCGTCTACTGGATGATCAACAGCAGCCTGCAGGCGAACTCGGGCGCGGTGAACACCGACTGGTTCCCGATCCATCCCACGTTCGCCGGCTACCAGACGGCCCTCTCGCAGCAGGGCGGGAATCTCGTCACGAGCCTCGTCGTCTCGGTGAGCACCGTGGCGCTGACCCTCGCGGTCGCCACGCCGGCGGCTTACGGGCTGGCCCGCTTCAAGATGAAGGGGATGACAGGGTTCGTGTTCGTCCTGCTCATCACGCAGATGATCCCGACCATCGTGATCGCGAACGCGCTCTACACGCTCTTCAACAACCTGGGCCTCCTGAACTCGTACCTCGGCCTCATCCTCGCGGACAGCGCGGCGCAGATCCCGTTCTCGATCCTGCTGATGCGCGCGTTCATGACGTCGATCCCGCCGACCCTCGTCGAGGCGGCGCTGGTCGACGGCGCGAACAACCTCCGCGCGTTCGTCTCGATCGTCCTGCCGATCAGCAAGAACGCGATCATCACGGCCGCGCTGTTCGCGTTCCTCGGGGCATGGGGCGACTTCCTCTTCGCCCTGACGCTGACGAGCACGCCGGACGTCCGCCCGATCACCCTCGGTATCTACAACTACCTCGGCGCGAACGTGTCCCAGTGGGGGCCGGTCATGGCAACGGCCGTGATCGCGTCGATCCCGGCCGGGGTGCTGCTCGTCCTCGCGCAGAAGTACATCGCGGCCGGCGCGCTCGGCGGCGCGGTCAAGTAAACGTGAAACAGAAGGAGAAGCACATGAACGGCAAACGACCACTGCGCGTCGTCGTCTGGGGAGAGAACCGGCACGAGCAGGCAGAGCCGCACGTCGCCGAGATCTACCCGGACGGCATGCACCACGCCATCAAGGAGGGCATCGAGGAGAACCTCGGCGAGCGCGTCAGCGTCACGACCGCCCTGCTCGACGACCCCGAGCACGGCCTCACCGAGGAAGTCCTCGCCGAGACCGACGTCCTCACCTGGTGGGGCCACGCGGCCCACGCCGAGGTCTCGGACGAGGTGGTCGAGCGCGTGCACCGGCACGTCCTCGAAGGCATGGGCCTCGTGGTGCTGCACTCCGGGCACTGGTCGAAGATCTTCCAGAAGCTCATGGGCACCACGTGCACCCTGCGCTGGCGCAGCGAAAACGACCGGGAGCTCGTCTGGACGGTCGACCCGACCCATCCGATCGCGCAGGGGGTCCCGCATCCGATCGAGATCCCGCAGCAGGAGATGTACGGCGAGCAGTTCGACATCCCGAGGCCCGACGAGATCGTCTTCATCAGCTCGTTCTCGGGCGGGGAGGTCTTCCGCAGCGGCATCACGTTCCGGCGCGGCAACGGGAAGATCTTCTACTTCAGCCCGGGGGACCAGGACTTCCCCGTGTACCACCACAAGGACGTGCGCCGGGTCATCGCCAACGGCGTCGCATGGGCGGCCAGCGATCGGCCGAAGCGGGAGATCCCGGTCCTGCTGCGCTACGAGACCGGGGACTTCTTCAACGGGCACGGCTACCAGGGCGCCATGCGGGACAGGGTCGGGCATTGAGCGGGCCGTTCGCCCTCGTCCCGGAAGACGGGCCGCTGCGCCTCGTCCTCGTCGGCGCGGGAAACATGGGCCGCGCGTGGCTCCGCACGATCGCGGGCACGCCCAGTGTCCGACTCGTGGGGCTCGTCGACCTCGACCTCGACCTCGCGCAGCGCGCGGCAGCTGAGCACGGGCTCGACGTCGCGATCGGCAGCTCGCTCACTGCGGTCGCCGCGGAGTCCGGGGCTCAAGCGGTCATCGACGTGACCGTGCCGCCCGCACACCACGCCGTCAACACCGAGGCGCTGCTCGCGGGGCTCCCCGTGCTGTGCGAGAAGCCGATCGCGCCGACCGTCGCCGAGACGCTCTCGCTCATCGCGACCGAGGAGGTCTCCGGGCAGCTGCTCATGACGAGCCAGTCCCGCCGGTACTACCCGGCGCTCGCGAGGTTGAAGAGCATGACGGCGAGCCTCGGCGACATCGGAATCGTCACCACGGAGTTCTTCAAGGCTCCGCACTTCGGGGGCTTCCGGGACGAGATGGAGCACCCCCTGCTCGTGGACATGGCGATCCATGCCTTCGACGCCGTGCGCTACCTGCTCGACGCCGATCCCGTCACCGTGGACTGCCGCACCTTCAACCCGTCCTGGAGCTGGTATCGCGGCGACGCCGCGGCGAACGCGCTCTTCACGTTCGAGGGCGGGACCCGGTACGCCTACACCGGGAGCTGGTGCAGCCCCGGGCTCGAGACCTCATGGAACGGCAGCTGGCGCGTGAGCGGCGCCCGCGGGACGGCGGTGTGGGACGGCGACGGCGAACCCGCCGTCGTGCATGCCGAGGACGACGGCGCGTGGGCGGGTGAGGTGCCGGAGATCCGCTCCGAGATCGCCGGCGCGCTCGACGAGTTCGTCTCCGCGCTGCGCACCGGCGAGACCCCCTCGGGCGATATCCACTCCAACGTCCACAGCCTGGCGATGGTCGAGGCCGCCGTGCTCTCTGCCGCCACCGGGCGGACGGTGGAGCTCGCCGTCGTCCTCGAGGACGCCTACCGCACCGCCCTCGAGAACGAGCGCCGCGAGGACGTGCGCGAGGCGCTGCGTTCGTGGGGCTCGGCCTCCGCGAGGACCGGAACGGGTGCGTTGAGCGGAAGGGTGCCCCGATGAACATGAGCCCCAGATTCGTCACCGCTGCACCGGTGGCCGCTACTGCGTTCGGTGTCGTGGCACCGCCGGACCAGGGCACTGCCCTGGGCGACGGTCTGCTCGGCCGCTGGCAGCGGCGCAACAAGGAGCGAACGGTCCCGCACGGCCTCGAGCAGCTCGAGGCGGTCGGCAACCTCGACAACCTGCGCCGGGCGGCCGGGCTGTCGAACGCGCCGTTCCGCGGCCCGGTCTTCGCGGACAGCGACGTCTACAAGACGCTCGAGGCCGTCGCCTGGGAGCTCGGGCACGACGCCGACGACGCTCTTCGGAGCTTCTACGACGAGACGGTCGCGCTCCTCGAGAAGGCCCAGGAAGAGGGTGGATACCTGAACTCCGCCTATCAGGTGGCAGACGGGGGCGGGGCTCCGCGTCGTGACCACGCCACGGTGCGCGAGCGCTGGACCGACTTCGCCTTCGGCCACGAGCTGTACTGCGCGGGGCACCTGGTCCAAGCCGCAGTCGCGGCCTCGCGTTCGCTCGGAGACGACCGCCTCCTCCAGGTCGCGACCCGTTTCGCCGACCTGATCGTGCGCGAGTTCGGGGGAGCGGATTCTCCGGTGTACCCGGGGCACCCGGAGATCGAGTACGCGCTCGTCGAGCTCTACCGCCTCACCGGGAGGCAGGAGTATCTCGATACGGCCGCTGCCTTCATCGACCGGCGCGGCAGCGGCTGGCTCGGCGACGGGGTCTTCGGGAAGGCCTACTACCAGGACGACGCACCCGTGCGGGAGACGGAGCTCATGCGCGGCCACGCCGTCCGCGCGATCTACCTCAACAGCGGCGCGGCCGACGTCTATCTCGAGACGGGCGACTCCACGCTCCTCACGGCCCTCGAGAAGCAGTGGGACGACATGGTCTCCCGCCGCAGCTATGTCACGGGAGGTACGGGGTCCCGGCACCGCGACGAGGCGTTCGGCGATGCCTATGAGCTGCCCAGCGACCGGGCCTACGCCGAGACCTGCGCGGGGATCGCCGCCATGCATTGGGCGTGGAGGATGTACCTGGCCACGGGTGCCGCGACGTACGCAGACTTCTTCGAGACCGCCCTCTACAACGTCGTCGCGGACGGCCTCGCCGAAAGCGGCGACGCCTTCTTCTACAGCAACCCCCTGCAGCTGCGTGCCGACCACCTCTCGGTGCAGGAGGAGGCAGCGGCCACTCGGTTGAGCTGGTACTACTGCGCCTGCTGCCCGCCGAACCTCATGCGCACGTTCGCGAGCCTCGAAGGCTACCTCGCGGGCGTTCGCGGTGCCGAGCTGCAGCTCGTGCAGTACACCCGCTCTCGGATTGAAGCGGAAGTGGGGGGAGCCCGCTGTGTGCTCGACGTCGACACGGACTACCCCGCCGACGGGCGCGTGCGGGTCACCGTCGTCGAGGCGTCGGGAGGCTCCGCTCCGGACGGTGACCCTGTGGGCGCGCTCTCGCTGCGTGTGCCCGGCTGGTGCGGGGGAGTGCGCGCCGTCGTCAACGGGGCGGCGGTGGGCGCCGAGGCCGCCGACGGGTGGCTGCGCCTCGACGCCGCGCTCGCGGCCGGCACCGTCGTCGAGCTCGACTTCGACCTGACGCCGCGCGTGCTGGTTCCCGATGAAAGGATCGACGCGATCCGAGGTTGCGTCGCCGTGCGGCGCGGACCTGTCGTCTACTGTCTCGAGCAGCGCGACAACGCAGCCGACGTCGATCGCGCGACCATCGACCCGGACGGCCAACTCGCCGAGACGACGACACGGACCGAGCTGGGGCCCTTACTCGAGACAGTCGGCGCCGTGAGGGAGGGCGGCACTCGTGAGCTGTACGCGCCGAGGGGAGACGAACGGCCAGCCTCGGAGCGTGCCGTACTGCGTCTCCGGCCATACGCCACCTGGGGGAACGGCGATCCGGGGGCGATGCGGATCTGGGTCCCCGTCAGCCGCTGAGGCAGGTCGATGCCGCGCGTCAGGACCAAAGACTCACGCGGCCACGTGCCAGGCGGGCGTACCGTCGAGGCCAAAGCCCGGATGCGGCAAGCTCGAACTCTTCCGGGCAGCACTTAGGAGTCACAGTGCGCCGGTCTCGACTCGCCGTCCTCGGAATGGCCTTGGTCCTTGCCCTCGCGGGAGGCTTCGGCGGGACGGTCCTGGCACCGCCGGCGTACCCTGCAAGCGCGGTGCCGCCGGCGGCGGTCTTGCAGACCGCGGCCGGCCCCATCGACGAGCACTACGCCCAGCTCGGCGGCGGCAGTTCTTTCCTCGGCCAACCGCTCGGCGCTGAGTATGGGGTAGCCGGCGGCCGGGCCCGTGACTACCAGGGCGGGTCGATCTATTGGTCGGCAACCACTGGAGCCCACGAGGTGCACGGGGCGATCCGCGGACGCTATCTCGCGCTGGGCGGCCCGGCTGGGTTCCTCGGCTTCCCGCTCACCGACGAGACCGCCACTCCGGACGGGGTCGGCCGGTACAACCACTTCGCCGGTACGAACGCCGGTTCGTCGATCTACTGGTCGCCGGCCTCAGGCGCCCACGAGGTGTACGGTGCGATCCGTGCGCGGTGGGTGGCGCTCGGTTGGGAGCGCAGCCGGCTCGGCTACCCGGTCAGCGGCGAGTACGGCATCACGGGCGGGCGCCGCAGCGACTTCCAGCACGGTTCGATTCTGTGGCACGCAGCCAGCGGCAGGACCGAGGTTATCTACACCAGCGTCCCGTCGTCTCTGCTGGGCGTGGACCTCGAGCGGATTCCGACCACACAGAGGGTCGTCGCACTCACGTTCGACGCCGGCGCGAACGACGCCGCCCTCCGATCGATCCTCAACACTCTCGCAGCCAACGGCGTCCCCGGCACGTTCTTCCTCACCGGGGACTGGGTCAACCAGTTCCCCTCCGACCCGGCGCTGATCTACAACGCGGGGGATCGGATCGGCAATCACTCGATGACCCACCCGGACTTCACGACCCTGACCGACGCCCAGATCGCGGCCGAGATCAGCAGCGCGCAGAGGACCATCGAGGCCGCTGGAGCCGACCCGCTCCCGTTCTTCCGCTTCCCGTTCGGCGCCCGCGATTCCCGCACGATCGCGGATGTCAACGCAGCGGGCTACGCGGCGATCCGGTGGACCGTTGACACGCTGGGCTGGGAAGGCACCCTGAACGGAACGCGCGGCCCGAGCTTCGTCGTCCAGCGCGTCATGGCTTCCGCGCAGCCCGGGGAGATCGTCCTGATGCACCTCGGCTCCAACCCCGACGACGGCTCCACGCTCGACGCCGCGGCCCTCCCGCAGGTGATCTCCCAGCTCCGGGCGGCGGGCTACGGCTTCGTCACGCTGGACGCCGCCCTCGGCTAAGGCCATCGGGTCTGCGCATGGCGCAGCCCTTTTAGCAGCCGTCGCTCACTCTCCGCAACCTTTCTCGTCGGTGGCGGCAGTCGGTTTGCCTCGACGCGTGCTCCTGCGTAGGGTTTAGCGCGGTTCGTGACCAAATTGTTATCGCGGACCGTGTAAGCAGGCGGGGAGGGGCCGCCGTCGAGGAAGAGGGCAACCCCTCGAAGCGACGAGAGAGTTAGATCTTGATATTTCGAAAGCGAAACTTGGTGGCGCTGGCTGCCACCGCTCTGGCACTTTCCGGGTGCGGAGCGACTGGGCCCGGCTCCACTGCCGCAACCGCGACATCGTCGTCCGCTGCCGTGTTGGCCAATACGGGAGGGAGCTCCGCGTCGTCGCCCGCTCCCACATCGAGCAGCACCCCCACGCTGGGCAGTACCCCGACGTCGAGCAGTTCCCCGGCGCCGGGCCCTGGGACAACCGCGGCTGCTGCGCCGATGACGTCTGCTGCGCCCACCGCGCCCACCGCGCCCGCTTCGACGTCGTCGGCCTCGGCGCCTGCGGCCAGTCTGTCGCCGTCCGCGCCTGCGAGCATCGTTCCGGCGAGCGCGACCGACGGAGTCCAGGCGGCTGTGGCCCAAGGCTGGGGCCCCGTCACGGGAGGCGACGAGTTCAACTATTCGGGCGCTCCCGACTCCACGAAATGGAACGTCTACAACTCCGTTGGCAACGCCGGCAATGGACTGCGGTCTCCTCAGGCGACCAGCGTGAGCAACGGGATGATGACCATCTCGGGGAACTCCGCTGGCACCACGGGCGGCATGAGCGCCAAGTTCTCGCGCCAGCAGTACGGCCGCTACGAGGTCCGGATGCGGACCAGCGCCAACGAGCCGCAGTACCACGCCGTCGCGATCCTCTGGCCGGACATCGCCTCGTCACAATGCTCGGAGGTCGACTTCGCCGAACAGACGGGGAACCTCGCCGACATCAACTTCTTCCTCCACTACGGCTGCGCAAGCGGCGTCCAGACCTATGCGACCAAGCCGCTTGATCTGACCCAGTGGCACAACTATGCGGTGCAGGTCTGCCCCTCGGGAATCACGGGCTATGTCGACGGGCAGGCCTGGTTCAAGGACACCAATCCGGCACATCAGCCCGGGCAGTCGATGCATCAGACCCTGCAGCTCGACTGGTTCCCGGTCGCGGGCCAGACCACCAAACCTGCAACGATGAACGTCGACTGGGTGCGTGACTACAGCATCAACGGCACGGGAAGTCCGGCATCCGGGACGGTGGCGACAACGCCTCAGTGCTGACGCCGTTCAGGTAGTCGCTACGCGCCGAAGCGGCCGCGGTGCTCGACCGGAATCAGCGGCTTCTCGCCCCGGGCCTTGATCTGCTGGACCGCCCAGCTGTTGCCGTCCGGGTCGTCGAAGCCGAGGAAGGTGCCGCCGTCGGGCAAGAACACCATGAGCTCCGAGCACTCGACGCCGCGGCCCACCAGCTCGGCCCGCGCCGCCTCGGCGTCGGCCACGACGAGCTGGAGCCCTTTCAGGGAGCCCGGGTCCATCTGCCGCTGGAAGGGAAGATCGCCGAACACGATGGAGCACCCCGACTCCGGCGGGGTGAGCTAGAAATCGACCGAGCGAGCGATGTCGGAAACGGGCAGGATGACAACTTCGAGGGTCCAGTCCATGCAGTCAACTTACGCGCCGTGCACCATCCCGGAAACCCTGGGTACGTTCGTCTCGGGAACCCTTGGTCTCGGGAATGTCCCGCTCAAACGGCCCGTTAGGGCGGGACATTTCCGCGGCACATCATCTCCCAGGCCCAGCCCAGGCCCA
>NZ_DAIUJO010000113.1:0-11349 GCF_036848755.1 Sinomonas sp.
CCCGACCCCATGGGTCTCTTCGCCGTTGAGGAAATGCGGAATCGTCTTGATCGTCGCGGTAGTGGGAGTCATGGTGGTTCCTTCTGGCTATTGGGTGACGAGGTGGCTGGAAAGTTCGGGATGCTGGGGCAGTCCGCTGCTCATGGACTCGTGGAGGGCAATCCTCACCAGGAGGTTCTGTTCGGTCAGCTCACGGAGAGGCATGGCGGGGCCTGGACCGCGGATCAGGTCGCTGAAGGCTTCGATTTCGGTGCGGAAGCTGTCCTGGACGAAGGCGAAGCTTTGGGTTTCGCCTGCTCGGTTGGAGAGGGTGACCGTGGCGATCTCTTCGGGGTCCGGGTCGAAGGCCTTGTCGAGGGAGATCTGGCCTTCTGTGCCGATGATCTGCAGGCTGTTGGTGCGTGGTCCTTCGAAGCCGCAGTCGATCGTCCCGAGGATTCCGTCGTAGTCGAGGATCGCGCCCATGGTCGTGTCGACAGGGTCCGTCAGGCTCGTCCCGCGCCCGTAGACTACGGTCGGCAGCCGGCCGGCGACGCCATTGAGGGCGTCGACGCCGTATGTCCCCACGTCGTTGAGGGCACCGCCGTCCATTCCCTCGAGCAGGCGAGGTTCGTTGGGCTGACGCTTCATCGTGAAGTGGAAGCGTGCGTGGATCGAGACGACGTCGCCGATTCGGCCTTGGGCGATCAGTTCGCGAACTCGGGCGTGCTGGGGGTGGAACCGGTACATGAAGGCCTCCATGACCCGCACCCCCGCCCGCTCGGCGGCGCCGACCACTCGGTGGAAGTCATCGACCGTGGCGACTAGCGGCTTTTCGCAGAGAACGTGCTTGCCGGCGTCGGCCGCCCGGACCGCCCAATCGGCGTGCAGGCTGTTCGGAAAGGGCAGGTACACGGCGTCGATGTCCGGGTCGGCAAGCAGCTCCTCATGGCTTGCGTACGCCTTCGGGATGCCGAACCGCCGTGCCACTTCGTCGGCCCTCCCGCTCGGGCTGCTGATTGCGGTGGCCACTGCGTTGTTGGCCCTGGCGACGGCAGGCAGGAATCGCTGCTGCGCGATTCGGGCAGTCGTGAGCACGCCCCAGCGCACCCGGCTCACGAGACGGTCTCGTTCTCAAGCGATTTCAGATAGGCGATCGAGGCGCGGACATCCGTCACCGGTCCCGCATCGGCCGGTTCTGCCTCGAGGATAGTGTCCTGTTCCATCGTGAACCAGCCGTCGTATCCAGCGGCCAGCAGGCCGAGGACGATCTCGCGGATGCCGACGTCGCCCTGCCCCAGCGGGACGTACATTCCGTCCTTGACCGCTTCGGTGTAGGTCAGTTCCCCATTCTGGACTCGCTCGGCGAAGTCGGCCCGGACGTCCTTCAGGTGGGTGTGGCCGATGCGCGAAGCGTGCTCGCGCACGAGCTGCCGGGGGTCGGTTCCACCGATGAGGAGGTGGCCCGTGTCGAGGCAGACTTTGGCGGTCGTGCCGGCCAGGAGCCGCTGGACGTCCTCCGGGGATTCGACCATCGTCCCGACGTGGGGGTGGACGACGACGGTGATGCCGCGCTCGGCGGCTGCGGCGACGATACGGTCGAGGTTGCGGCCGAACAGGGCCCATCCTTCGTCGTCCAGGACGTGGCGCTGGTCGTAGCCCGCCGCGCCTGTCTCGGCGGCCAGGACCATGATCGTCGCGCCGGCGGCTTCGTAGGCGTCGAGTTCGTGAGCGACCGCTTCCATGGGGTCCTTCTCGGGATCGTGAAGGATCACGGGGAAGAACCCGCCGATGGCCCGGAGGCCGTGGCGGGCCAGGACCTCCGCCCTCGGCCCGGGCTCGGCCGGCAGGAACCCCGCGGGTCCGAACTCGGTGGCGACGACGCCGAGTTCCGACATCTCGCCGAGGACGCGTTCGGCGTCGAGCTGGTGGCCCCACCCCGGCACCTCGCAGACTCCCCACGAGATGGGTGCGGCCGCGATCCGGCTCGTGATGGCTGTGCTGTTCATTCTTGTCCTCCGATGACTTGCTGATCCCAGTCGATGACGGACCCCGTGACGACCCCGCTGCGGTCCGAGAGCAGGAACACGACGAACTCGGCGATCTCGTCGGGCTGGCCGAGCCTGCCCATGGGCACACTCGCGTTGGCCTTTTCGAGCCAGTCGTCCTCCGCCCCGTGGAAGTTCTTCTGCGTCGCGGCCTCGCCGGCCGTGGCCGTCCAGCCGATGTCGAGCCCGTTGATCCTGATCCGGTCCCACCGGTGGGCGTGTGCAGCGTTTCGCGTGGCCCCGGCGAGTCCGGCTTTTGCCGCGACGTAGGGAGCCAGGAATGCCTGACCGCCGTGTTCGGCGATCGAGATGACGTTGACGATGCTGCCCGGGGCCCCGCGGCCGACGAGGTGGCGGATCGTCTCGGCCATGATGAAGAAGGGTGCCCTCAGGTTGACCGCCATGTGGGCGTCGAAGAGCTCGGGCTCCGTGTCAAGGAATGTGCCCCTCGAGGTGAGTCCTGCGCAGTTGGCGACGGCGTCTAGGCGTCCGAACTCGGAAATGGTGTCCTGTACGGAGGCCCGCGCCTGCTCGACGTCGGCAAGGTCCGTCTTGAGGTAGATGGCCCGCGTGCAGGCTGCCTCGAGTTCGCGTTGCACCCGCTCGCCCTCGGCCGCGTTCCGTCCCGTGATCGCGACAGCCTCGGCACCCTGCACGGCGGCCCTTCGGGCAACGGCCTCGCCGAGGCCTTGGGTGCCCCCGCTGACGAGGACGACCTTGCCCGCGAGCTGGAGTTCGTCCATCACCAGCTCCCCTCGACGTTGACGGCCTTCCCCGCCGCGGCGGATTCGGTGGCGGCCTCGGCCAGGACCAGGGCGGCCATGCCGTCGTCGAACCCGGGGGAGGGCGCGGTCCCGGTGCGGATCGCCGTGGCGAAAGCGTCGAGCTCGGCGCGGTAGGCGTCCTGGTAGCGCTCGAGGAAGAACGGCAGGTACGGCCCTGCCTGCTCGGTGCCCGAGGCACCGTAGGAGCGGACGGGGTTTGCCGTGAGGTTTCCAGCCGCGAGCATTCCATCGGAGCCGAACGCCTCAAGCCGCTGGTCGTAGCCGAACGCGCAGTGCCGGGAGTTGGTGATCGTGATCAGCTCCCCGCGGGCGCCGCGGAGGGTCACGACGGCGGTGTCGTAGTCGCCGAGCTCCCGAATCTCCTCGCTGAAGAGGGTGGAGCCGTGCGCGGAGACCTCGACGATGTCCGGGACGAAGAAGCGTGCCATGTCCAGATCGTGGATGGTCATGTCGCGGAAGATCCCACCCGAGGCGGTCAGATAGCCGACGGGCGCCGGCGCGGGGTCGCGGCTGATGATCGTCAGCTGCTCGAGGGTACCGATCTCGCCAGCCTCAAGGCGTTGGCGCACAGAGGCAAAGGCCGGGTCGAACCGACGGTTGAAGCCGAGCATGATCGGGACGGAGGAGCCTGCGATCCGTTCGCGGCATGCGCGCACCGTCGGGAGGTCGAGGTCGATCGGCTTCTCGCACAGCACGGCGAGCCCATGGCCGACTGCCGATTCGATGAGTTGAACGTGGGTGTTGGTCGGCGAGCCGATGACGACGGCGTCCAGCCCCGGAGTGCTGAACGCCTCCTCGGCAGACTGGACGGCAGTGGTTCCGGTCGCGTCAGCGAGCCTCGAGGCGCCTTCGAGGAACGGGTCTGCGATGACGGCCAGATCCAGTCCAGGGTGGGCGGCGATGTTGCGGGCGTGGACTTGGCCGATCCGGCCGGAGCCGAACAGGGCCACGCGGAGGCGGTCAGTGGACATGGGAACGGGTTCCTTTCGTTGCTCTGCTGTGGACGGGCTCGGCCCGCTGGACTTGCACGGGGCGTCCGAGGATGCCAACCGCGAGGCTCATGGCACTGCGACCGCGACAGGCGAGCGGCCGTCGAGCACCGCGAGGGCGCCGAGGACGGCGTCCCTGACCGTGTTGGCCATGCTCTGCTGCGTGAACCCCATCACATGGGGAGAGAGGGTGACGCGGGGGTGATCGAAGACGGGGTGGTGCGCCGGGGGCTCCGGGTCGTACACGTCGAGGCCGAGGCCGCCAAGCTGGCCGGACCCGAGCGCGGAGACCGCCGCGTCAAGGTCGACGAGGCCCCCGCGGCTGCAGTTGACCAGGATGCTCCCCGGCCGCATGGATGAGAACCGCGCCGCGTCGAACATGTTGTGGGTCTCGGCGCTCAGGGGGAGATGCAGCGTCACGAAGTCGCTTTCCTGCAGCAGCTGAGCGAGGCTCTCGCGCCTGATGTCGGCAGGGATTTCAGCGAACGGATCGTAGGCGAGGACGCGGAGGTCGAAGGCGCGGGCCAAGCGCTCGACGCGCCTGCCGATGCGGCCGTAGCCGACGATTCCCAGCGTGTGCCCCTCGAGGTCACCCACCTGTACCGTCGCTCGGTCTTCCCACTGGCCGTGGCGGACGAGCGAAGTGAGATCGCTGAGGCGCTTGACGAGTGCGAGCAGGTGCGTGAAGACCCCCTCGGCAACCGAGGACGTGTTGCTTCCTGGCGTGATGACGACCGGAATGCCTCGGCGTTCTGCCTCGGCGACGTCGACCCTCTCCGTGCCGACACCAGTGCGGGCGAGGACCTTCAGCTCGGGCATCCGGTCGAGCATCCGCCCGTCGACGGTATAGGCGGCGCGCACGATGGCAGCCCGCGCCTGGGCGAGGTCGCTCTCGTCGGGCTCGGGCACGAAGCGCTGGCCGGGTGCCAGCAGGGGTTCCACGAGCTCGCGCTCGACGGGACCGAGCGCGACGATGGTCTGAATGGATTCAGGCATGTTTCTTTCCTTCGTCCTGCGAGGGCTGACGCGCCGTCGGCGGCGTTCCCTGACGGGAGGGCCGCGCCTGGACGTGTGCCGGGGTGGGAGGTGTTCTTGTCAGCCGAGGCCGTGGCGGCTGGAGTCGCGCACGACCAGGTGCGGGGTGATGGTCTGCTGGCTGTAGGGCTCGTGGTTCGCCCCGCCGATCCTGCCGAGGAGGGTCTGGGCTCCGAGGAGGCCGATCGACTTGCTGTCCGGGTCGACTGTGGTGAGCGAGAGCCTGGGCATGGCTGCGACCGAGATGTTGTCGTATCCGGTGATCGCCACGTCGATGCCGAGCGCATCCGCGGCCGACATCGCGCCGAGGGCGGCGAGATCGTTGAGGCACACCAGTGCCGTGGGCTGGGTGAGGTCTGTGGGAGTCAGGGCACGTATCGCTGCCGCGCGTCCCGTGTCCTCCCAGAAGTCCGCCGGATACACCGCGGCATTGCGCTCGAGGCCGTGCCGCTGCATCGCCTCCCGGTATCCGGCCGCACGCGCGGTGGCCGCCGACCCGCCCTGGCCGCCCACGTGGACGATCCGCTCGTGCCCGAGCGAGACCAGATGGTCGACAACCATGGCGATGCCTGCGGCGTCGTCCGTGCGGACGATATCGGCAGACCCGATGTAGTCCGGGCCACCGCCCGAGAAGACGATCGGAGCCTTGCCGATGGCCTCATGGAACAGTGCCGGATCCGGCACAGATCCGACCACGAGCAGGCCCGAGACCCGCAGGTCACGGTAGGCCTGGAGGGTAGAACGGTCGACGCCGCCCCGCTTCGAGGAAGTGGCCGCGCTGAAGAGCACCGTGTGCCCGGCATCCTCGAGGACGGGACGGGCTGCGTCCGCGACATCGAATGCCCACGGGTTGTGGAGGTCGCTCACCAGGATCCCGACCGTCCCGTTGTCCCGGGTGGCGAGGGATCTGGCTGCGAGGTTCATCTCGTAGCCCATCTCGTCGATGACAGCGAGCACCCGGGAACGACGCTCCTCACTCACCCGCGGGGAGTTGCGGAGAACGAGGGAGACGAGGGACTTGGAGACGCCGGCGGCCTCGGCCACGTCCCTGATGGTCGGTCGTCCTCCGGATGGCGCTGGCATGGCTAGGCTCGAGCCGCCGTGGTCCCGTCGATCTCCTCGAGCTTCTGCCACTGTCCCGTCTCGGCAGAGGTCTCGGCAGCCGAGACGATTGCCGCGGCCGAGGCTGCGTCGTTGATGTTCGAGTTGGCTTGCTCGCCGCCGGCGACGGCCAGGAGGAACTTCTTCGCCTCGATGACCTTCAGGTCGTCGAAGCCCATCGAGTTCCCCGGACCGGGCTGGAACCGCGCGTAGTCGCCGTGCTTGGGGCTGGCATTCACCGTCGTGTAGCCCTGCTCGTCGTTGTTGCGGCCGAGACAGACCTTGAGCTCGTTCATGCGCTCGAAGTCCCATTTGAGGGATCCCTCGGTGCCGTAGACCTCGATCTGGTAGCCACACTCGGGACCGACCGCGACGCGTGAGGCTTCGATGGTCCCCACGGCGCCTGCGCCGCGGGCAGAGGGCCCGAAGCGCACGAGCGCTGCAGCATAGTCCTCGTTCTCGACGTCGCCCATTTCTCCGTCCTCGATCACCGCGAAGTGCGTTCCGGTTCCCATCGGGATCTTGGGCCGCTGCGTGTACACGGTGTTCGTCAGGGCTGTGATCTCGGCTACGGGACCGAGAACATACTGGCACAGGTCGGCGGCGTGGCTGAAAAGGTCAGCCAGAACACCTGTCCCGGCGAGTCTGCGGTCGAACCGCCAGGACAGGGCACCGTTCGGCTCGGAGGCGTAACCCGAGAAGAACGCGGCCCGGACGTTCGTGATCCGCCCGAGCTTGCCCTCGGCGACGAGGCGTCGCGCATGCTCGACGGCTGGCGCATGGCGATAGTTGTAGCCGATCGAGGTCACCACGCCCGCGGCGGCTGCCGCCTCTCGCACGGCGTTCGTCTCCTCGGCACCCCGCCCCACGGGCTTCTCGATCCAGAAGTGCTTCCCGGCCTGCGCGGCTGCGATCCCTATCTCGGCATGGAGGAAGTTCGGCGCACAGATCGAGACGACGTCCACCTCGGGGTGGGCAAGGACCTCGCGATAGTCGGTGGTGCCCTCGGCGAACCCGAGGACGTCGCGGGCGAAATCGATCCGGCTGGGCTCGGTGTCGGCGGCGATCACGAGACGCGGCTCGATCCCGAGCTCTGGGTAGACGTAGGGGATGGTGGAGTAGGCGCGGGCATGCAGCTTGCCCATCCATCCGACGCTGATGAGCCCGACGCCGATGCTCCGGGGTGTGGTGGTCATGCTGAGGCCTTCCTTGTGTCGAGGAGTTCTGTCGTGCGGGCTAGGTCGAAGGAGGTCCGGAGCGCTGCTGCCAGAACGGTCGCATCGGAGCCGACCGCCACGAACCGGAACCCGTCCGCGACGTACCGGGCGGCTGCTCGGCCATCGAGGGCGAGGATTCCTGCGGCCTTGCCGTGCCGTTCCGCCGCTTCGAGGACTCGCTGCAGCGCGCTGCGGTATTCGGGGCTGTCGAAGCTGCGGGGAACCCCGAGGGCGGTAGACAGGTCAAGCGGCCCGACGAAGAGGACATCAGCCGCGTCCAAGGCCGCCATCTCGTCGACCTCGTCCAGGGCCTTGAGGTTCTCGATCTGGACAATGCCCAGAGTGTCCTGCTGGGGCGCGGACAAAGGGGACGCGTCCATGCCCCAGCGGCACGACCTGTTGTACGTCGCGACCCCGCGATCGCCGTACGGCGGATAGCGCAGATGCCCGAGGGCCTCGGCCGCCTCTCGGCGTCCATCCAGGCGCGGCAGCATGATCCCCGCAGCGCCCTGGTCGAGGACCCGCCCGATGCGGATTCGATCGTCGGTCTCAACGCGCACCAGAGTGGGGACGCCGTAGGCCCCCGCGGCCAGGACAGCCGGCCCGACGACGTCTTCGGTCCCCGACCCGTGCTCGAGATCCACCAGGATCCAGTCGGCGCCCGAAGCGGCGCACACCTCGGCGGCGGTCTGCGAGCCGAGCCCGACGAAGGTCCCGACCGTCGTCTCGCCTGACTGGATGCGCCGGCGGAGGGAACCGCGATCCAGAGGGCTGGCGGTCATCCGAACCACCGCTGTCGACCCCGGGCGTCCTCGTATTCCGAGCGGAGCGTACGCACCCACTCCTGCTCTGAGACCTCCGCCGGTGCCACATCCCACCACACGTCCCCGCCGGGGAGGTCCACATGGGGGACCGTCGGCACGACGATGACGACGGGACCGCGCGCGTCGCGGGTCGATTCGAGCGCCTCCCGGACCTCCTGCGCCGTCGTCGCACGGAGCGCGGTGGCACCGAGGCCTTCGGCGATCTTGCGCAGGTCGACGTCGAGGTAGCCGCCCTCGAGGCGGGCGGCGGCGCCGTCCGCCGCTGTCACAGGCCCTCCCTCGGTCCGGTACCGGAACTCGTTGCCGAACTCGCGCCCACTCCGGTTCATCTGGAGCCGGTGGATCACCTGGTAGCCGTGGTTCTCGGAGACGACGACCGTCATGTCGAGGCCTTCCTGGGCCGCTGTGAGCAGCTCGGTCGGTGCCATGAGGTAGGTCCCGTCACCGATGAAGGACACGATTCGGCTCCCGGTCGCCCCCTCTGCGAGGCGGACGCCCATTCCGGCGGCGATCTCGTAGCCCATGCAGGAGAAGCCGAACTCGAGATGGCAGGCTCGCCCGTCGGTCGCGTCCCAGACCTTCTGGAGGTCGCCTGGGGGGCCGCCAGCCGCGGCGATGATGGTGTCGCCGGAGCGGGCATGCTCCTGGAGGAGTCCGATGAGCTGAGGCTGCGTGAGGACGGCTCCAGTCACCGGGGCGTCCGGGTGCTCCTCCGGTCGGAAGGGCTGATCCGGGTCGAGCCATTGCGCGCGGATCGGCGCCCATTCGGCGCGGGCCGCCTGGACCTCCTCTCGCCATGGCTCGCCGGTCCCGTGCCCTTGGAGTGCTCCTGCCAGTGCCTCGAGGGCGAGGCGGGCGTCGGCGAGGATGCCTGTGGCACCCTGCTTTCGGGTATCGGCGTCGACCACGTTGACCGAGGCGAAGCGGACCTCGGGAGATTCGAAGATCGACTGGGACCCCGTGGCGAAGTCGGTGAGGCGGGTGCCGACGCTGATGACCAGATCCGCCTGCTTCACGAGCCGGTTGGAGGCGAAGTTCCCCTCGAGGCCGACTCCGCCGACCTGCCACCACTCGTCCTTCGTCACGGCGCCCTTTCCGCCGAATGTCTCGACCACGGGGATGCCGATCTGGTTGGCGAGGGCCTCGAGCGCTGCATGGGCATCCGAGTAATGGATGCCGCCGCCCGCGATGAGGACCGGACGGTGAGCGCTGCGGATCAGCTCGGCGACCTCTTCGACTTCCTGGGCGTCCGGAACCGGTCGCCGGATCTTCCAGTCGCGGGGTTCGAAGAACTCCGCCGGGAAGTCGTAGGCGTGGGATTGGATGTCCTGGGGGAGGGAGAGGACGACGGCGCCGGCGTCGGTCGGGCTCGTGAGGACCCGCATGGCCTGCGGCAGCGCGGTGAGGAGCTGCTCGGGTCGGGTGATGCGGTCGAAGAAGCGCGAGACCGGGCGGAACGCGTCGTTGACGGTCGCGTCTGCCTCGGTGGGGTGCTCGAGCTGCTGCAGCACCGGGCCTTGATGGCGTGTGGCGTACGTGTCGCCAGGGAGGAGGAGAACAGGGATCCGGTTCACGGTCGCCAGCCCGGCCGCGGTGACGAGGTTGAGGGCCCCGGGCCCGATTGAGGCCGTCACGGCCAGCACCGAACGGCGACGCGACGCCTTTGCGTAGGCCGTCGCGATGTGGGCCAGGTACTGCTCGTGGCGGCCCTGGATGAATGGCAGCTCCTCGGAGTACTGGTCCAGGGCCTGTCCGAGTCCGGCGACGTTGCCGTGGCCGAAGATCCCGAGCGCGGCCGGGACGAGGCGGCGCCGATCGCCGTCGGCAACGCTGTACTGGACCGAGAGGTACTTCACGATCGCCTGGGCGACCGTGAGGCGGAGGGTGTTCGTCATGGTGTTCCTGTCCTTTACCAGGGGCGCCCGTGGAGGACGACCGTCTTCTCCTCGGTCATCTCGTGGACGGCTGACCGGATGCCTTCCTTGCCGATGCCGCTGCCCTTGAGGCCGCCGTAGGGCATGAGGTCGGCGCGCCAGAGGGGCGTCCAGTTGATGTGGATGTTGCCGGCATCGAGCTGGCGCATAGCCCGCACGGACCCGGCGATGTCGGAGGTGAAGATGCCGGCACCCAGTCCGTAGGCGCTGTCGTTGGCCAGAGCGAGCGCCGATTCGATGTCATCGGCGCGGGAGACGGCCACAGCGGGTCCGAAGAGCTCGTCCCTGCTGAACGGGCTGGAAGGGTCGACGTCGGCCACGACACTGGGCTGGACGACCGCGCCAGAGCGCTCCCCGCCGGTCAGGACCCGAGCGCCGTTGCGGGCGGCCGTGTTGATCGACGCCTCCACACGCTCGGCCTCGTGGGTGGAGATCAGGGAACCCAGTCTGGTCGAGGCGACGGTGGGGTCGCCCACCTCGATGGCCTTGACCTTCGGAACGAGGGCATCGAGGAAGTCGGCCTCGACCCGGCGGTCGACGAGGACGCGCTGGACGGAGATGCACACCTGGCCGGAATTGATGTAGCCGCCCGCTGCGACTGCGGACGACGCCAGCTCGATATCGGCGTCGGGCAGGATGATGACGGGGCACGATGCGCCGAGCTCGAGGGAGAGCTTCTTGACACCAGCGGTCGCCGCGATCCTCGTTCCGACAGCGGTCGAGCCAGTGAAGGAGACTTTCCGTACCCGGGGATCGGAGACGAGGACGTCACCGAGGTCCCCGCCGCTGCCCGTGAGGACGGAAAGGGCCTCCGGGGCGAGGCCCGCGTCGACGAAGCACGCAGCGAGCTTGAGGGCCGTGAGCGGCGTCGCGCGAGCTGGCTTGAGAACGACGGCGTTGCCCGTGGCGAGGGCCGGTGCAATCTTGTGCAGGACCAAGAGCGACGGATAGTTGAAGGGCGTGATGGCGACGACGATCCCGCACGGCTGACGGAGCGTGAATCCGATCTTCTCCTGACCGGTGCCGGGGTTGGCGTCCAGCGGGAGCGTGTCTCCATAGAGCTGGGCGCCTTCGTAGGCCGCGAGCCGGATGATGTCCCCTGCCCGACCCGCCTCGCCGCGCGCCTCCGTAATGGGCTTGCCGGTCTCGGCGGTGATCGTCCGGGCGATATCCTCGGCGCGCTCGTCGGCCAGCGCCGCGGCGCGCTGGAGGATTTCCGCGCGGGCGTGGGCCGGCAGGCTCCGCTGGATCCGCGCTCCGGCCTCGGCCCGGTCGAGGGCGGCCATGGCGTCCTCGGGAGTGGCGATCGGCACGAGGTCGACGACGTGCCCGTCGAAGGGCGATCGGACTTCTTCCTGGCGGCCGCTCGACGAGTTTCGCCACGTGCCGGAAACAAGCATCTGCATCTGGTTCTTCTTTCCTGACTAGCTTGCGGAA
>NZ_DAIUJO010000114.1:0-11245 GCF_036848755.1 Sinomonas sp.
GTCACGACGCCCTCGATCTCGATGACACCGTCCTTCTTGGCCATAGCCTCCGCTATCTGTTGTGCCGCCGGGCACACGTGCTCCCGGTGGTCGTCTATGGTTTGATTCGACCGGCGGCAGCTCCCCGAAAAGGGCACAGCTGGGCCGACAGCCAACAAACAACTGTACGCCAGACTCGGCCGGAAGTTAAATCCGCCTATCGTACACGCGGTCGCCCGCGGCTTTCACGGCCCGTGGGAGTTTCACCACCTTCTGCCAGCCGACCGCGGCACGTCCGGGCGGCGCGCCGGTGGGGGGCGCCGTCGTCCGCTCAAAGGCTGGTGAGACTCCGACGCCGCCCAACGCCTACAGCTCGTCGAGCCGTGGCAGGCCGCCGAGCCGGAGCCGCGCCTCCACCATCTCGCGGACCTGGCGCACCATCTCCTCCGGGCGGTGGACGATGTCCGCGTAGCCGAAACGCGCCACGGCGAAGCCGAGCGCCTGGGCGGTGTTGTCGCGCCGATAGTCCTTGAGGCGCCGCTTCGGCGCCTCGTGCTCCCTGCCGTCGGTCTCGACGTCGACGCAGTCCTCGACGAGCAGGTCCATCGAGCCGACGCCGCGGACGTCGACCTGCGGCTCGACGCGCAGGCCAGCCCGTCGCAGGTGGGTTCGGGCCAGGGTCTCGAGGAGCGACTCGGCGCCGACGTCGACCAGGTCGAGGATGCGACGGGCCGGGGCATTGCGGCGCCCCGGCAGCCGCTCCCGAAGGAAGTCCATCGAGAACCCCTGCTGCGACGCCGATTCGACCATGACGAGGGCCTCGAGCTCGGGCAGGCACTGCAGCGCATGCAGCAGCACGTCGGCCTTCGACGCAACCCATCCCTCCGGCTCCCCCGGGAGCCAGCTCTTCCGGTGGACCACGGCCCTCTCCGCCGACAGCGTCCCGTCCGCCCTCAGCACGTGGATCTTCTCCGGACGGCGCAGGATCCACAGCCCATGATGGGTCGCGGCTGAGACGCACGTGAGCCGGGAGTTGGTTGCCGCGCACCGCACGAGCAGCGGGTCAGTCCCCGGGAGGGCGTAGATGCCGGGCCGCGGGCGCCCGATGCGCCCCGCAGTGACCGCGCGGGTGAGCTCCCGCTCCCGCACCCCGGCCGTGAGAAGCTGCCGCGTCCGCGCGACACCGCCCCAGCTGAGCAGGGGCTGAACCGGGTCCACGCTGTCATCGTGCCGCGCGTCGAGGGGACGACTGCGGTGCTCTGCGCGCTATGTGGATAAGTGGCCGGTCCGAGCCTCACCACTTTTCGGGCGGACGACGGCGGGACTCGCCGCAGGCCGGGACGGCGCGCCGAGGAGGCGGCTCAGAACGTGGTGAGGGGCCGACGCCCTCACTCAGCCGGCGCCGGGTACGGCGCCCAGGTTCCGGCCGGGGTCGTCACCGCCGTCGCCGAGCGGACGCCGTCGAGGATCGCGAGCCGCACGGCCTCTGCGGCGGCCGTCTGGACGAAGAAGAGGGCGAGCTGCCGTGCGAAGTCGGGCTCGCGCTCGAATGCGACCGCCCGGGTCGAGAGCGCGAAGATCGTGTCCCCATCCACGATGGTGTGGCTCGGATTGAGCGCGCGGGCGAGCCCCGCGTGGGCCGCCGTCGCCGTCCGCTTGCACTCCGCTGGGGTGAGCACGGCGTTCGTCGCGACGACTGCGAGCGTCGTATTGGCGGACGACGGCGCCCGGCCTCCGACCGCTGCTGCCTCGAACCCGGGTAGCGCCTCGCCCGGGAACACGGGGGCACCGGCCGCGTTGACGACGGCGAGCGCGCCCACGACGAGCCCCTCCGGAAGGACGACTGCCGGGGCGCCCGGCGGCCCCTCGACGGGACCCGCGGGGAGGGCCACCGAGGCCATCCCGACGCCTCCCTTGTACCTTCCCCGCGCGAACACCGCACCGGTCCCGGCACCCACGCAGCCGCGGAGCGCGCCGTCGTCCGCGCCGCCCGAGGCGACGGCGGCCGCCGCGGCCTCGAAGCCCATCGCGGTGTCGGGCCGCTTCGAGAAGTCGCCGCCGCGCCCGAGGTCGAAGATCACGGCGGCGGGCACGATCGGTACGACGCCGCCCAGAACGCCGAAGCCCTGCCCTTCGGACTCGAGGAACTGCTGGACGCCGGCCGCCGCGGCGAGCCCGTAGGCGCTTCCCCCGCACAAGGCGACGCCGTCCACGTTCTGGGCGAGCGTCGAGGGGTCGAGCGCATCCGTCTCGCTCGTTCCGGGACCTCCGCCCCGGACGTCCACACCCCCCGCCGAACCCGGAGGGGCGAGGACGGCCGTCACGCCGGTGAGCCAGCCGTCGCCGACGCGCTGGGCGTGGCCCACGCGCATCCCGGGGACATCGAGGAGGGATCCCATGTGCACATTGTGCCCCACCGCGCACCACGCATGACCCGCGATCAAACAAAGAGTTAACTCTCGGGCAAGGCTCGGACAACTCTCCCTCTCTCGGCCCGAGATCGCGGTTTCCCGGCCCCACGGCTGTGGTGCACTGGTTCCTGCATTCCACCAGACATCACCTCCCGCGTGATGCCCAGAATCGGTGATGCCCACCATGAACGCCTGTCGGGGGACTAGGTGAGGAGCACGACACACCCATGACCAACCTCGAATTGGACCGCCGTGAAGCGGTCTCGCCACCCACGCCCGCCCCGCGCCGGCGCCCACGATGGTCGGCCCGCGGCCGCAAAGACTTCCTGGTCTTCCTCGCGATGGCACTGCCGAACCTCGTCCTCATCGCGGTCTTCACCTACAGGCCGCTCATCGCGAACATCCAGTACTCGATGCTGGACTGGACGCTGGGAGCCTCGACCGCCCGGGTCGTCGGCCTGGACAACTACGTCGAGTTCTTCACGGGCGGCGACGCCCCGCGCGTCCTCGGCACGACCGCCGTCTTCACCGTGTTCACCGTAGGCCTGTCCATGGTCCTGGGCCTCCTCGTGGCCCTCGCCCTGAACTCCAGAGTCCGCGGAACGACGTTCGCGCGGGCGGCCGTCTTTGCGCCCTACGTCCTCTCCGGGGTCGGAGTGGGCCTCGTGTGGATGTTCATCTTCGACCCGGGCTACGGCGTCCTCGCGTGGATCCTCAAGGGGCTCGGCACCAAGAGCCCGGAGTGGTTCAACGACCCCCACCTGGCCCTCACGATGATCACGATCGTCTACGTGTGGAAGAACCTCGGCTACTGCGCCGTCGTGTACCTCGCGGGCCTGCAGTCGCTGCCCACGGACGTCATGGAGGCCGCGGCGCTCGACGGCGCCGGGCCGGTGCGCCGCTTCTGGAACATGGCACTCCCGCTCCTCTCCCCCACGACGTTCTTCCTGCTCATCACCACGATCCTCTCGAGCCTCCAGGCCTTCGACCTCATCCGCGTGATGACCCCGCTCGGCGACGGGACGAGCACCCTGATCTACGAGGCGTACCTGCAGGCCTTCGGCGCCTACAACCGCGCCGGGTACTCGGCGTCGATCTCCGTGGTGCTCTTCGTGATCCTGCTTGTCGTCACGGTGATCCAGATCCGCTTCGTCGAAAAGAAGGTGCACTACGCATGAGCGCCCCCGCACCCGTTGCCGTCACGGACGCCCCCGGAGGAGCCCCCGGCGCCGCCCCCGTCCGCGACCGCGCCTTCTCGAAGGCCAACCTCGTCAAGACGATCGCGGGCGGCTACGTCCCGCTCGTGCTCGCCACGCTCGTCGTGTTCCTCCCGCTCGCGTGGATGGTGCTCAGCTCCTTCAAGACGCCCGGTGAGATCGTCACGACGGATCTCAAGATCTTCCCCGAGCAGCCCTACACCCAGAACTACGTCGACGCGACCACGACCGTGCCGTTCGGCCGGTTCTTCCTCAACTCGACGATCGTCACGTTCGTCGGCTCCGCCATCAAGGTAGCCCTCGCGATCCTCACGGCGTATGCCCTCGTCTTCGTGAGGTTCCCCTTCAAGAACGTGATCTTCGTCCTGATCCTCGTCGCACTCATGGTGCCCTCGCAGGTCGCGATCCTCCCGAACTTCGTGCTCATCGCGGGCATGGGCGGGAAGAACACGCTCTGGGGCATCATCCTCCCCGGTCTCGGCACGGCGTTCGGCACGTTCCTGCTCCGCCAGCACTTCATGACGCTCCCGGGCTCGCTCCTCGAAGCCGCCGAGCTCGACGGCGCGGGGCACTGGGGCCGGCTGTGGCGGATCGTCGTTCCCGTCTCGCTTCCCGCCATCGCCACCGTGGCGCTAGTGACCATCGTCAGCGAGTGGAACGACTACATCTGGCCGCTCATCATCACCGACCGCCCCGAGACGATGACCCTGCCCGTCGGACTGACCCTCCTCCAGAACTCCGAGGGCAACGTCGGAAACGGCTGGGGCATCCTCATGGCCGGCGCCGTGCTCGTCATTGTTCCCGTCCTCGTGGTCTTCGCGATGCTCCAGCGCTACATCGTGGCCGGCCTCACGCAGGGCAGCGTCTCGAACTAGGCAGCGCGACCCATACCTCCCTTCCCATCCGCACCCTCCCACAAGAAAGGCCCACCCATGGCACCCACTCTCGACCGCCGGAAGTTCCTTGCCCTCACCGGGGCTGGGGCCGGCGTCCTCGCCCTCGCCGCGTGCGGGGGTCCCGACACCTCGGGCAGCTCCGCGACCAACCAGAACGCCGAGCTGGACTTCACCAACGTCAAGCCGGCCGCCAGCATCGACTTCTGGACGAACCACCCGGGCCAGTCCCAGAGCGTCGAGCAGCAGCTCATCGAGAAGTTCCAGCAGGCCAACCCGGGCATCAAGGTCAACCTCGTGACCGCTGGCGCGAGCTACGAGGACATCGCGCAGAAGTTCCAGACGGCGCAGGCCGCGAAGTCCGGCCTCCCGGCCGTCGTGGTCCTCTCCGACGTGTGGTGGTTCCGCTACTACATCAACGGCAACATCATCCCGATGGACTCCCTCGCGAAGCAGCTGGGCGTCCAGCTGAGCGACTACCGCGACTCCCTCGTCAAGGACTACCAGTACGGCGGCAAGCAGTGGGCCATGCCGTACGCCCGCTCGACCCCGCTCTTCTACTACAACAAGGACCACTTCAAGGCCGCGGGCCTGCCCGACCGGGCGCCGAAGACCTGGGACGAGTTCGCCGAATGGGCCCCCAAGCTCAAGTCCGCCGGAAGCGCGCAATACGCCTTCATGTACGGCCCGATGGCCGGCTACGCGGGCTGGACCATGCAGAACAACCTGTGGGGCTGGGGCACCGGCTGGTCCAAGGGCTGGGATATCACGTGCGACTCGGACGACGCGGTCGCGGCGATGCAGTGGGCGCAGGACACCGTCTACAAGGACAAGTGGGCCGGTGTCTCGTCCAAGGACCAGTCGGTCGACTTCGCCGCGGGCATCGCCTCGACGACCCTCGCGTCGACGGGATCGCTCGTGGGGGTCCTCAAGAGCGCCAAGTTCAACGTCGGCGTCGGCTTCCTCCCGGGCGGCCCGAAGGCGAGCACCAACGTGTGCCCCACGGGCGGTGCAGGCCTCGGCATCCCGTCCGGCATCTCCAAGGAGCAGCAGCTCGCCGCCGCGACCTTCATCAAGTTCGTGGGCGAGCCGGAGAACGCCGCGCTGTTCTCCGCTGCGACGGGCTACATGCCGGTCCGCAAGTCGGCCGACATGACGACCGTGCTCGCCAAGACGCCTCAGATCCAGACTGCGATCGATCAGCTCGCCGTCACGCGGGTCCAGGACAACGCGCGCGTGTTCCTCCCCGGCGCGGACCAGGAGATGGGCAAGAGCGCAGCCCGGATCCTCACCCAGCAGGGCGACGTGAAGGCAGAGATGTCGGCGCTCAAGAAGACGCTCGAGGGCATCTACGAGAAGGACGTCAAGCCGAAGCTCACGGCCTGACCCGGAGCGCCCTGCCCAACTGACGCGCGGAGCGCCCTGCCCAACTGACGCGCGGAGCGCCCTGCCCGAAGTGGCGGGAGACGACGACGGCGCCGCTCGCCTTCCGGTGAGCGGCGCCGTCGTCCGTTCTTGGGTCCGGGGGGAGAGATCAGACCCTGACGACGATCTTTCCCCGGACATGCCCGGTTTCGAGCTTGCGGTACGCCTCGGCGGCGTCCGCGAGGTCGAAGACCTCGGCGATCTCGATCTTGAGGCTCCCCCGGGCTGCGAGCCCCGCGAGCTCGGCGAGGTTCGCCCGGTCGGGGCGCACCCAGACGTACTGGCCGCCGTACACGTCGCGCGCCCGGCTGTCGGTGATCGACGCAACGAGGCCGCCGTCGCGCAGGAGCGCCGGAACCGTCTCGACCGCGGAGTGGCCCGCGAAGTCGAGGATGACGTCGAAGCCCTCCGGCACAAGCGCCCGGGCCGACTCGACGAGCCCATCGCCGTACATGACTGGCTCGGCCCCGAGGGAGCGCAAGTGCCCGTGGTTCCGTTTCGAGGCCGTTCCGACGACGCGGGCGCCCGCGAGGACCGCGAGCTGGGTCGCGAACGAACCGACCCCGCCGGCCGCGGCGTGGACGAGCACCGTCTGACCGGCAGACACTCCGGCGCGGCGGACGGTCTGGAGCGCGGTGAGGCCCGCGAGCGGCAGCGCGGCTGCCTCCTCGAAGGTCAGCTCCTTCGGCTTGTGAACGGCCGTCCGGACCGGGACTTCGACGAGTTCCGCGAGCGTGCCGCCCGAGATGACGTCCTTGCGGGCATAGGCCAAAATCTCGTCGCCCACCTCGAATTCCGGTGTGTCCAGCCCCGTCTTCACCACGACTCCGGCGACGTCCCATCCGGGGATCACCGGGAAGACCGTGTCGATGAGGCCCTGGAGGTGGCCCTGGCGGACCTTGTAATCGACCGGGTTCAGGCTCGCCGCCTTCACCTGCACGAGCACCGAGTCCGAGCCGGGGTGGGCGTCGCGGACTTCCTTCAGCTCGAGGACCTGGGCATTTCCGAATCGTTCATACGCAATCGCCTTCACGTCTGTCCCGAACGTGCGGCGGGCGCGGGGAATTCCCTGCGGTCGCTACGCCGGGATCGGCACCGGGGTGACGCCGAGGGGCTCGAGCTGGGACGCGCCGCCATCCTCCGCCGTGAGCACCCAGATCCCCCGCTCATGCCGAGCCACGGAGTGCTCCCACTGGCACGAGCGTGCCCCGTCGGTCGTGACAACCGTCCACTCGTCGTCGAGCACGCGGGTCTCGATCGAGCCGCGGACGAGCATCGGCTCGATCGCGACGGCCAGGCCCGGCTTGATCTTGGGCCCGCGATGGCCGGTGCGGTAATTGAGGACGTCCGGAGCCATGTGCATCTCGGAACCGATCCCGTGGCCCACGTAGTCCTCGAGGATTCCCAGCGGCGCGCCCGGCTGCGCAGTCACGAAATCGTCGATCGCGTCCCCGATGTCGCCTACGTGCGTGCCCTTCGCGAAGGCCGCGATGCCGTGCCACATCGCCTGGCGCGTGATCTCCGAGAGCCGCTCGTCCTCGGGGTCGCCGCTCCCGACAATCACGGTGCGGGCGGAGTCCGCGTTCCATCCGCGGACGATGCAGCCGCCGTCGATCGAGAGGATGTCCCCCTCCTTGAGGGTCCTCGGGCCGGGGATGCCGTGAACCACTTCGTCGTTCACCGAGACGCAGATGTGCTTCGGGTAGCCGAAGTAGCCCAGGAAGTTGTACTGTGCGCCGGCCGCGTCGACGATCTCCGCGAACGCCGCGTCCAGCTCATCCGTGGTGACGCCCGGTGCTACGGCGGCGACGGCGGCATCGAGCGCACGGCTCAGCAGCACCCCGGCCTCCGCCATGATGCGAAGCTGGCCGTTGTTCTTGTACTCGATCTTCCGCTGCCCGATCACAGGGTTCCTCTCGCAGAAAGCGGACGACGGCGCCTGCCCACCCGCGCTGCCAGCCCCTGCGGAGTGCCGGGTCGGCAGGCGGACGAGCGGCGCCGTCGTCATTTTGGCCGGTGGCCCGGATCCCGGCTCAGGCCAGGTCCGCAGCCCCGTTCTTGATGGCGGCCAACACGCGCTCGGTGACCTCGTCGATGGCCCCGATGCCATCGACCTTGGTGAGGATCCCGCGCTCGTCGTAGCGGGACACGACGGCCTCCGTCTGCGTGTGGTAGAGCTCGAGGCGGTGGCGGATCACGCCCTCGTTGTCGTCGCTCCGGCCCGTCTCCTTGGCGCGGCCGAGCAGGCGGCGGACGAGTTCCTCGTCCTCTGCCGTGAGCTGGAGGACGACGTCGAGCTGCTGACCCGTCTCGGCGAGGATCTCGTCGAGGTACTCGACCTGGGCGACGGTCCGCGGGTACCCGTCGAGGAGGAAGCCGTCGCGGGCGTCCTCCTGCGCCAGGCGGTCACGCACCATGCTGTTCGTGACGCTGTCCGGGACGAAGTCCCCTGCGTCGATGTACTTCTTCGCCTCGATGCCGAGCGGGGTCTGCTCCTTGACGTTGAAGCGGAAAATGTCCCCGGTCGAGATGGCGACGATGCCAAGTCGTGCCGAGATCCGTTCGGCCTGGGTTCCCTTGCCGGAACCAGGGGGGCCAATGAGCAGCATTCTCGTCATCGCAGGAGTCCTTCGTAGTGTCGCTGTTGGAGCTGTGCATCGATCTGCTTGACCGTCTCGAGGCCCACGCCGACCATGATGAGGATCGACGTCCCGCCGAACGGGAAGTTCGTGTTGGCCTGGACCAGCACGAGGGCGATCAGCGGGATGAGTGCCACGATGCCGAGGTACAGCGAGCCCGGCAGCGTGATGCGTGAAAGTACGTACTGCAGGTAGTCCGCAGTCGGCTTGCCAGCACGGATGCCCGGGATGAAGCCGCCGTACTTCTTCATGTTGTCGGCGACCTCTTCGGGATTGAAGGTGATCGCGACATAGAAGTAGGTGAAGAAGATGATCAGGATGAAGTAGATGATCATGTAGACCGGGTGGTCACCCTTGGTCAGGTTGTTGTTGATCCACTCGACCCAC
The DNA here is from genome assembly GCF_036848755.1 of Sinomonas sp. Classification (NCBI taxonomy): domain Bacteria; kingdom Bacillati; phylum Actinomycetota; class Actinomycetes; order Micrococcales; family Micrococcaceae; genus Sinomonas; species Sinomonas sp. The sequence continues at coordinate 8,952 of NZ_DAIUJO010000114.1, forward strand.
GGCTGGATGTTCGACCCGTCCTTCGGAGTGTTGAACTGCGCCACGAGCGCCGGCAGGTACAGCATCGACGAGGCGAAGATGACCGGGATGACGCCGGCCATGTTGACCTTGACGGGGATGTACGTGGTCGTGCCGCCGACGGTGCGCCGCCCGATCATCCGCTTCGCGTACTGGACCGGGATGCGGCGCTGGGACTGCTCCACGAACACCACGAGGGCCATCGTGACCAGGCCGATCACGAGCACGATGAAGAAGGTGCCCGGGCCCTTCGACGTCCAGATCGCGCCGAGCGACGCGGGGAAGTTCGCCGCGATCGACGTGAAGATGAGCAGCGACATGCCGTTGCCGATGCCCTTCTCGGTCACGAGCTCGCCCATCCACATGATCAGGCCGGTGCCGGCCGTGAGCGTGATGATGATGAGGATCGTCGTGATGATGCTCTGGTCCGGGATGATCTGCAGCTGGCAGTTCGGGAAGAGCTGGCCGGACCGGACGAGCGAGACGAGCGTCGTCGCGTTCAACAGCCCAAGGGCGATCGTCAGGTATCGCGTGTACTGCGTGAGCTTCGTCTGCCCCGCCTGGCCCTCTTCGTAGAGCTCCTGGAACCGCGGGATCACCACCCGCAGCAGCTGCACGATGATGCTCGCCGTGATGTAGGGCATGATGCCGAGCGCGAACACCGACACCTGCAGCAGCGCACCGCCGCTGAACAGGTTCATGAGCTGGTAGATGCCCTGCTGCTGATTCTGCCCGCTCACGAGTGGCGAGAGGCACGTCTTGACGTTGCTGTAGTTGACCCCCGGGGAGGGGATGAACGCGCCCAGACGGAAAATGGCGATGATGCCCAGCGTGAACAGCAGCTTGCGCCGCAGGTCCGGCGTACGGAAAGCCCGGACGATGGCAGAAAGCACGCTTCTCCTCCCCGATCACGAGGAACGTAGGGTGTGGGGCTCGCGCAGAGGATGCGGCGAGCGTGGTACAGCTACCGAGTCTAACTGCCCGGCGCCCGGACCAGATAATTCCGGGGGTTGCGGGGAGGTTGCGACGGCGCTCGGCACGCCCTTCCGCACAGGGCCGCACCGCCGTCGTCGCCTCGTTTCCCCGCGCTGTGTGGGGCTCAAAGCGAAGGGCCCCCACCGCCGTCGTGGGTTCTAACCAACGACGGCCGCAGGGGCCCTCATGCTCACAGCGTCGGCTTGGCTCCGGAGAACGTCAGAGGACGGTCGTGGAGCCGCCGGCGGCGGCGATCTTCTCGGCGGCGGACGTCGAGAACGCGTGTGCGGTGATGTCGAGCTTCACGGAGACGTCGCCGTTGCCCAGCACCTTGACGGGCTGGTTCTTGCGGACGGCGCCCTTCGCGATGAGCTCCTCGACACCCACGGTGCCACCCTCGGGGAACAGCTCGACGAGCCGCTCGAGGTTGACGACCGAGTACTCGACCCGGAACGGGTTCTTGAAGCCGCGAAGCTTCGGCAGGCGCATGTGCAGCGGAAGCTGCCCACCCGCGAAGCCCGCACGCACCTGGTAGCGAGCCTTGGTGCCCTTGGTGCCGCGACCGGCAGTCTTGCCCTTGGAACCCTCACCGCGACCCACACGGGTCTTCGCGGTCTTGGCGCCAGCCGCAGGACGCAGGTGGTGAACCTTGAGCGCGTGAGTCTTCTGCTCAGTTTCGTTCTCAGCCATTACTTCGCCTCCTCAACCTTCACGAGGTGCGGAACCGTGTTGATCATGCCCACGGTCACGGCGTCGGCCTTGCGGACGACAGTGTGACCGATGCGCTTGAGGCCCAGGGAGCGCAGCGTCTCGCGCTGGTTCTGCTTGGCGCCGATGACGCCCTTGATCTGGGTGATCTCCAACGTGGCGTCGGAGGGAGCCAGGTTCTTCGACATGACTCATGCACCTGCCTTCTGGTTCTCGATGTTGCGGACCATGGCGGCCGGCGCGATCTCGTCCAGGGGCAGGCCACGACGGGCGGCGACAGCCTGCGGCTCCTCAAGGCCCTTCAGCGCCTCAATCGTCGCGTGGACGATGTTGATCGCGTTGGAGGAACCCAGGGACTTCGACAGCACGTCGTGGATACCCGCGCACTCGAGGACCGCGCGCACCGGGCCGCCGGCGATAACGCCGGTACCCGGGGCAGCCGGGCGCAGCATGACGACGCCGGCTGCGGCCTCGCCCTGCACGCGGTGCGGAACGGTCGTGCCGATACGGGGGACGCGGAAGAAGGACTTCTTGGCCTCCTCGACGCCCTTGGCGATGGCCGCGGGAACTTCCTTGGCCTTGCCGTAGCCGAC
>NZ_DAIUJO010000115.1:0-2905 GCF_036848755.1 Sinomonas sp.
TCGGCGATGGCGCAGGCGTTGAGGGGGTTGCCTCAGCTGTCGCCGGCGCGGACGATGACGGCGCGGACGAACCGCTCCCGAAGCATGCCGAGAGAGCCAGAACGAGAGCGAGGCTGAGAAGGCTTGGGCCGGTGTGCCAGCGCCCTGCCACGGGAAGTCACGCTACCTTGCCGGCGTCGTTGGGGTTCGGGAAAAGCGGGACCATGGCGTCAGTCTAGGGACGGGAGGCCAGCTACGCTTGGGTCGAAAGTCCGTGCCCCTACGCGGTGTATCGTCCCCGGCGCAACCGAAGGGACCTTCGGCTCTGCACCATCCCCACAGGGGCTGGAATCCTGATGTTCGGAGCGTTCAATCATCCGAACACTAAGGACCGGCCATGGCTCTCCCTTCATCGCAAGAACGGCTTCCCGTCCAGCCGCGGGTGCGCGGAAGGCTCAGGATCGTGGCCTTCCTGGCGGTGTCCGGCTTCATTCTCGCGTGGGGTCCCGCCATCGGATCAATCGTCTTCCCGCTGCTCATGGCGCTGGTGATTGCGTGGTTCCTGTGGCGCAGTGACTACGAGAGCGGCCGCAACTGAACGAGAGCGGCCCGCAACTGAACGAGAGCGGCCGCAACGGAAGCCGCGGATGCGAGGCTGGATCGCACGCCTGCGGTGCCCTTCCGCCGCACGCGCCATGGGGAGCCCTCCGCCCGGAATCCCGCCGGACGGGGGGCTTCCGCCTCCGGCTACTTCGCCGCCTCCGCAGCCGCGATGACCGGGACCGTCCGCAAGAAGCTGTCCGGGTTCAGCGAGATCGAGTCGATGCCCTGGCTCACCAGGAACTGGGCGAAGTCGGGGTGGTTGCTGGGCCCTTGCCCGCAGATGCCGATGTGGATTCCGGCCGCGTGCGCGCCCCTGATCGCTTGGGCGATCATCGCCGTCACGGCGGCGTCGCGCTCGTCGAAGAGGCCCGCCAGCTGCTCCGAATCCCGGTCGACGCCGAGTACGAGCTGAGTGAGGTCGTTCGAACCGATCGAGAAGCCATCGAAGCGTGCGCCGAACTGCTCTGCGAGGATCACGTTCGACGGGATCTCGCACATGACGTAGATCGCCAGGCCGTCGGTTCCCCTGGCGAGTCCCTCCTCGGCCATGACCGCCAAGACTGCATCCGCCTCCTGGGGAGTCCTGCAGAACGGGATCATCACGACGATGTTGCGGAACCCGAGCTCCTCGCGCGCCTTCCTGACGGCGCGGCATTCGAGGGCAAAGCCTTCGCGGTACTTGGGATCGTGGTAGCGGGATGCGCCACGGAACCCCAGCATCGGGTTCTCTTCCGGCTCCTCGAAAGCTGCCCCACCCAAGAGGTTCGCGTACTCGTTCGTCTTGAAGTCGCTCATCCGGACGATCGCGGGCTCAGGGTAGAACGGGCTCGCGATCTTGGCGATGCCCCTGGCCAGACGGTCTACGAAGTACTCCGTGGGATCGGCGTAACCGTGGGTGAGCTCTTGGATGGCCAGCGCGTCGTCAGCGTTCGCGACGCGCTCGGGGTGGACCAGTGCCATGGGGTGGACCCGGATGAGGTTCGAGACGATGAATTCCATTCTGGCCAGCCCGACACCGGCAGCCGGAAGCTTCCACCAGCGGAAGGCGCCCGAAGGGTCGGCGAGGTTCACCATGAGGCGGGTCCGAATGGCCGGGAGGGCACCGACGTCGGCCTCCTCGACGACGAACGGCACGAGGCCCCCGAGGACGAGCCCCTCGGACCCCTCGGCGCAGTTGACCGTGATGGGACTCCCGTCCGAAATGACGCTCGTGCCATGCACGGTGCCGACGACGGCGGGGACCCCGAGCTCGCGGCTCACAATGGCAGCATGGCTCGTCGGGCCGCCATGGTCTGTCACGATTCCCGCTGCCCGCCTCATCACGGGCATCCAGTCGGGGTCGGTCATGGTGGTCACGAGGACAGAGCCGTCGCGGAAACGACCGATGTCCTGCACATCCCTGATGACACATGCCTCGCCCGAAGCGATCTGGTCGCCCACTGCGGCCCCGCGCGCAAGGATGGGGCCGGAACCGGTGAGGTGGTGCACGCGAAGGGTCGAGGCGCTCTGCGCCGATTGCACGGTCTCGGGCCTCGCCTGGACCAGGAACAGCTCTCCCGTGACGCCGTCCTTCGCCCACTCCATGTCCATCGGCCTGCCATAGTGCTCCTGGACTGCGACCGCCCACCGCGCGAGGCAGAGGATCTCGTCGTCGCGGAGCACGAAGGCCTCTCGCTCAGCCGTCGACGTCTCCAGCAGGAGAGTCCCTGACCCGCTGCGGGCGAAGACGAGCTTCGACTCCTTCGCCCCAAGGGCCTTCCCGATGATCGGCCTCACGCTCGGATCCGCCAGAAGGGGAGAGAACACCTCGTACTTGTCGGGCTCCACGCTCCCTTGGACCACGGTCTCCCCGAGGCCCCAGGCAGCGCTGATCACAACTGCCCGAGGGAAGCCTGACTCAGTGTCGAGCGAGAAGATGACCCCGGACCCCGCACGGTCAGAGCGGACCATCCGCTGGACCCCGATCGAGAGGGCCACATCCATGTGGTCGATGCGGTGGAGCTCCCGGTACGCGATGGCCCGATCCGTGAAGAGGGACGCATAGCAGCGACGGCACGCATCGAGGAGTTCGCGCTCGCCGACGACGTTGAGGAAGGTCTCCTGTTGGCCGGCGAAGCTCGCTTCCGGAAGGTCCTCTGCCGTGGCACTGCTTCGTACCGCGACGGCAATCGGCCCTCCGACTCCGGGGCCGACCTTCAGAGCGAGGTCGCGGTAGGCCGTTCGAAGGGAGTCCAACGCGCGGGCCGGGAACTCTCCGCCGAGAATGAGCTCCCGGATGGCCGCACCGGTGTCGCGAAGGCTGGCCGTGCCCGAACGGTAGTCC
>NZ_DAIUJO010000115.1:2915-11032 GCF_036848755.1 Sinomonas sp.
GAGCCGCGAGGCCATGGCCTCCCGGATGCCGTTCGCCTCGAGATAGAGGCGGTACGCGGTGGCGGTGGTCGCGAAGCCTTCGGGCACTGCCACTCCGGAAGCCGTGAGGGCACGGGTCAGCTCACCGAGCGAGGCGTTCTTCCCGCCGACGCTCGGGACGTCCTTGATGCCGGTTTCTTCGAAGCGGAGGACGAGGTCGGAGAGATCCTGCAGACCCTCGGTCAGGGGAAGCCGTTCTTCGTTGGCCGGCGCACTCATCATTCGCTCCGGGCCATGAGAGCCGCGACCGCGGCGAGCACGTCCTGGCAGGCGTCCGCTGTGATCCTGCAGTGCAGGTAGAAGTCCGCGAGGGCGCCACAGGCCTCTCCGCACTGCTCGCAGGCCTCGGACATGACCCGGACGATCGAATCTGGCATCCGGCCGAAGTCTGATCCGAGCCGTGAAAGCACCTGGACGGCTGCGGTACAGATCGAGGCACAGTCCTGCTGCCGGCGGATCACGGAGCGCAGCTCGGCGACGGTGGGTTCTTCAAGGCAGCTGTCCGCGCCGGAAATGCAGGCCTGCGTGCAGGCGAGCGCTGCATCGATACAGTCTCCGAGCGCTGCTCGCTGGCTCTCGTCCATATCGGGAGCGGCCGGGTGGACGACGAGCGCCTCACGGGAGGGGGACATGAAAGGCTCCTTCTGGACATAGCGGGGCGGCGGCGTCGTCCCTTGTCGTCGATTTTCGAAGGCTCGCCTACCCCGGTGAAGAGGCTTTGGTCCCCGGGCGGGGCGCTCGAACCCTGAACCGACAGGGGACCTTCAGCCCTGTGGCTGACCCGGGCGGCCGCTGGATCCTGAAGGAGGCAACGGGAGGACCGTCCTCCTGTCTCGTCTGAGGAGGACTGGCATGTCCGAGTGGCAGGAAATCGTGACACCTGGACGCTTTGCCGGCCAGACGGCCATCGTGACCGGCGCGGCGTCGGGCATCGGGCGCGCCACCGCTCTGCGCGTGGCGCGCGAGGGCGGCCACGTCGTTGCAAGCGACGTCAGCCAGGAGGGACTCGACAAGCTGCTTGCCGAGCATCCCGAATTGGACCTGGTCGCCGTAGTCGGCGACATCACGACGGAAGACGCCGTCCAGCGGGTGGTTGCCGCAGCCAGCGGCCGGGTCGATGCGCTCGCCAACGTCGCCGGCATCATGGACAGCTTCCAACCGGTGCACGAACTCGACGACGCCACCTGGGACCGCGTGCTCGGCGTCAACCTCACCTCGATGATGCGGCTCATGCGCGCCGTCCTGCCGCTCATGCTCGAGGCCGGGGTCGGCTCAATCGTCAACGTGTCGTCTGAGGCGGGGCTGCGTGGCTCGGCGGCCGGAGCTGCCTACACCACCTCGAAGCACGCGGTCATCGGGCTCACCCGCAGTTCAGCCGTCATGTACGGGCGGAAGGGAATTCGCGTCAACGCCGTCGCCCCCGGCGGGACCCGGACGAACATCCATGCAGAATTCGCGTCCGAGCTCGCCATGGAAGTGCTCGGCCCCCTCATGCAGGCCAACATCCCGCCGATTGCCGAGGCGGAAGAACTGGCGGCCGGCATCACGTTCCTCCTCAGCCGCGACGGAAGCAACGTCAACGGGGTCGTGCTCGCATCGGACAACGGGTGGAACGCGATCTGAACCGCGTTCCACCCGCCGGTCTCAATGCCCCCGGTCGATCCACTCCTGGAGGTGCGGGGCCTCTGCGCCGATCGACGTGGAATCACCGTGTCCCGTGTTCACGGCCGTGTCCGCGGGGAGGGTCAGCAGGCGCTCGCGGATCGAGTCGATGATGGTCGGGAAGTCGCTGAAGGAACGCCCGGTCGCCCCCGGGCCACCCTGGAAGAGCGTGTCCCCCGTGAATACCGTGCCAAGGGCCGGCGCGTGGAAGCTCACCGAACCGGGGGAGTGGCCCGGCGTGTGCAGCGCCACGAGCTCCGCGCCCCCGACCTCGAAGCGCTGCCCGTCGGCGATCTCGGCGTCCGGTTCGCTGTCCGGGTAGACGGCCTCCCACAGCATCCGATCAGCCGGGTGAAGATGGACGGGGGCACCGACCCGTGAGGCGAAGTCCCGCGCGTGCCGGATGTGGTCGTCATGTCCGTGCGTGAGCAGGACGGCGGTCACCCGCCGCCCGTTCACAGCCTCGGCGACCTGGGCGGCGTCGTGCGCAGGATCGATGACGACGACGCTCTCGTCGTCACCGACGATCCAGACGTTGTTGTCGACCTCCCATGTGCCCCCGTCGAGGGAGAACGTGCCGGAAGTGACGAGACGCTCGATGCGCGCGGCCATCAGAGCTCCACCACCGAGCGGAGGACCTCCCCGCGGTGCATCTTCTCGAACGCAGCCTCGACATCGCCGAGCCCGATCCGCTCGCTGACGAATGCATCGAGCGGCAGCCGGCCCAGCCGGTACTGGTCCACGAGCATGGGGAAATCGCGGCTCGGCAGGCAGTCGCCGTACCACGAGGACTTGAGCGAGCCGCCCCGCCCGAACACGTCGAGGAGCGGAAGCTCGAGGGTCATCTCCGGGGTCGGCACCCCGACGAGCACGACGCGGCCCGCGAGGTCGCGCGCGTAGAACGCCTGCTTGTAGGTCTCGGGGCGCCCGACGGCGTCGATCACGACGTCGGCACCGAACCCGCCCGTGAGCGCGCGGATCGCCTCGACCGGATCCTGTTCGCGCGAGACGACGCCGTGGGTCGCCCCGAGCTCCTTGGCGGCGTCAACCTTGGCTGGGTCCAAGTCGACCGCGATGATCGTCGTCGCGCCCGCGAGCTGGGCGCCCGCAATCGCGGCGCAGCCCACGCCGCCGCAGCCGATGACGGCGACGGACTCGCCGCGTTGAACGGCGCCCGTATTGATGGCAGCGCCGATGCCGGCCATGATGCCGCAGCCGAGCAGGCCGACCGCTGCTGGGTCCACGTCGTCGTCGATCTTCGTGCACTGGCCCGCGGCCACGAGCGTCTTCTCGGCGAACGAGCCGATGCCCAGCGCGGGCGAGAGCGGCGTGCCGTCCTGGAGGGTCATCTTCTGCGTCGCGTTGTGCGTCGCGAAGCAGTACTGGGGCTGGCCCTTCTTGCACGCGCGGCACTCGCCGCAGACCGCGCGCCAGTTCAGGATGACTCGGTCGCCCGGCTTGAGGTCCGTGACGTCCGGACCCACGGCGCTCACGACGGCGGTCGACTCGTGGCCGAGGAGGTACGGATAGTCGTCTCCGATGCCGCCGAGCTTGTAGTGCAGGTCCGTGTGGCAGACGCCGCAGGTGAGGACGTCGACGAGAGCCTCGCCCGGGCCCGGATCGGGCACCAGGATTGTCTCCACGGTCGCCGGGGCGCCCTTCTCGCGGACGACGACGGCCTTCACTTCGTGAACGGTCTGGGCCATGAAAAAACCTCCGGTGGTTCCCCGACAGATGACGATGCCATGATGGCTTTGCCATCCTACGGGGAGCCACCGGAGGTGACGTAAATCACTCTGGGGCGGGTCAGACCCCGAGCTTCTCCTTCACCTGGGCGGCTGAGGGGTTCGTTGCAGCCGTGCCGTCGGGGTAGATCACGGTCGGAACGGTGCGGTTGCCCCCGTTGAGCTGCTCGACGAGTTCTGCCGTGCCCTCGACCTCCTCGATGTTGACCTCGGTGTAGCCGATGCCCTGGGCGGTCAGCTGCTTCTTGAGGCGGTTGCAGTAGCCGCACCATGTGGTCGAGAACATCGTGATCGTGCCGTCTGCGGGGGTGAAGTCGGTCATGGGTGTGCTCCTCGGGCGGTCGGGTCTTCCGTATCGGAAAACTGTCTCTCCGGGTCAAGTATTCCGGACCGCGCGTCGCGTGTTCCGGACCGCTCGTCACGCGGGCCGTGAAGCCTTCCGCCGGCGCAGGCGGTACAGCTCGTCGGCGCCCCAGACGACAAACGGATACGGGAGGAGCATGGGCAGGAGCCACGGTTCGGGCGGTGCCGTGCCGAACACGCCCTCGAGCGGCGGGGCATAGACCAGGGCGAGGCTGAACGCGATCTCGAAGGCGATGCCCCACAGCAGCAGCCGGTTCGTGCCGATACCGATCCGGAGCAGCGATTCCGTCTGGGTCCGGGCAGCGAACGCGGTGCCGATCTGGCACGCCACGATGCCGAGGAACGTCATCGTCGTCGCCTGGACCCACGCTTCGTGGAGGGCCCCGCTGTTGGTGTTCGCGCCGAAATGCCATCCGCCGGCGAGGAGGGTCACGAAGAAGGCGGAGGAGACGAGCACGGCGGAGACGCCGCCGAGGAGTCCCCACGCGCGGGCCAGCATCGGCCCGTCGATCACATTCTGGCCCCGTCGGCGAGGCGGCCGGTCCATGGTGCCCGGCTCCTCTGGCTCGCGGCCGAGCGCGAGCGCGGGGAGGGTCTCGGTGCCCAGGTCCACGGCGAGGATCTGCATGACGGTCAGCGGAAGGGGGATCCCGCCGCCGGCGATCGCGTAGAGCAGGAAGGGCACCACTTCCGGTGTCGCGTGGGCGAAGATGTAGACGATGAACTTCCGGACGTTGTCGTAGACCCTCCGTCCAGAGCGCACGGCGCTGACGATCGAGGCGAAGTCGTCGTCGGAGAGGACCATGGTGGCGGCCTCCCGTGCGACATCCGTCCCCGAGCGGCCCATGGCGACCCCGATGTCGGCGCGGCGGAGCGCTGGGGCGTCGTTGACGCCGTCGCCCGTCATTGCCACGACGTGTCCCATGTCATGGAGCGCGTCCGCGATGCGCAGCTTTGCCTCCGGCGAACTGCGGGCGAAGATGATTTCCCGTGTACTCGAGAGCAGCGTGTCGAGCTGGTCTTCGCTCATGCGATCGAGTTCGTCGCCCCGGACCACGGGGATATTCGCGTCCCCGATCCCGATGCGGGAGGCGATTCCCCTGGCCGTCAGGCCATGATCGCCCGTCACGATGATGAGCCGGACACCGGCGCGGTGACACTTCGCCACCGCCTCCTTGACCTCGGGTCGGGGAGGGTCGAGCATGGCGACCACGCCGAGCAGCACGAGATCCGCCTCTGCCGAGCGCCGCTCGATTCCTTCGGAGCCCTCGGGAAGTCCGCGCTCGGCAATTGCGAGGACGCGGAGGCCCTCGTCGGCCCACGCGTCGACCATCGCCGAGATCCGAGCCCGAAGGCCGGCCCCCAGAGGCTCGCTGCCACCGTGCGTCGCCACCTCCGTGCACAGGGGGAGGATCTCCTCGGGCGCGCCTTTCGAGTGCAGCCACAGCCCCTCCGTGCGGTCCACCGTGGACATCCGGCGGAGGACCGGGTCGAAGTGGAACTGTGCGACCCGTTCGACGCCGCGCCGGTTGCTCGGCAGGCCAAGCCCGGCGGCGAGATGGAGCAGCGCAAGCTCGGTCGGGTCACCGACCTCACTTCCGTCGTCAGCGATGGACGCGTTCGAGCACCACGCGCCGGCTTGTGCGGCGCGTGCCGTCGGTGAGCCGGGCACAGCGGGGCTGATGCCTTCGCCCACTTCGACCACGCCGCTGTCCGTCCACATCCGCGTGACCCGCATGACATTCATCGTGAGCGTCCCGGTCTTGTCGGTGCAGATCACGCTCGTGGAACCGAGGGTCTCGACCGCCGAGATGCGCTTGACGAGGGCTCCCTCGCGCGCGAGGAGCCTGACGCCGACCGCCAAGGCAAGAGTGATGGTCGGCAGGAGGCCCTCTGGGACATTCGCGACGAGCAGCCCGATCGCAAAATTGAGGGTGTCCCCGAAGGAGAGGCCCGCGAGCAGTGTTCCGACTGGGATGAAGGCGGCTCCCATCGCCACGGCCACGACGGCGATGACGCGGGCGACGCGGTTCACCTGACGCTCGAGGGGACTCGGTTCCTGGCCGACCCGTTCGGAGAGCGCCGCGATCCGCCCGAGCTCCGTGCGCATGCCGGTCGCGAAGACGACGGCGAGCGCCTCGCCGCCCGTGCAGTTCGTGCCGCTGAAGACCATATCGGGCGCATCGAGCAAGCGCCCCGGCCCCCCGCCCGCGTGAGCCGAGCGGAGCACGGGCAGGGACTCTCCAGTCAGCGTCGACAGGTCCATCTCGACCGCGCCGTCCAACAGCCGGGCGTCTGCGGAGACCCGGGCGCCCTCGCGGACGACGATGACGTCGCCGGGAACGAGCAGGCTCGCATCGACGGCGGTCTCCTGGCCGTTGCGCATGACCTGTGCGGTGAGCGGGAGGTATTCAGCGAGTGCCTCGACGGCCCGCTCTGCGTGGCGTTCCTGGAGGAACGCGAAGGCGGCATTGAGGACGACGACGGCGACGATCGCCCCAGCGAGGGGTTGAGACCCGCTCACGAGGCTGAGGGCCGCCGCGAGCCACAGGAGGAGGGCGAGCGGGTGCGTGAGCTGACGCAGAACCTGACGCGGCCACTCGCGGCCGCCACGTCGCGAGAGGACGTTGGGCCCCGAGACAGTGAGCCGGCGGTCCGCTTCGCGCTGCGAGAGGCCGCTGCGTCCGGCCTGCAGTTCCGCAAGGAGGCGGTCGACCGATATGCGCGGGTCGAGGTCTTCGCGAGGCGGGGCCACGGGCGGTCGCTCCATGGACACCAGTACACGGTCTGGCACCGGGCGCTGGTAGGGACGAAAGTCTTCGCGAAGATCCTGACGCAGCCTTTACGCCCCGGCGTCTGTACGGGGAATGCCCCCCGCGCGACACTGCCCCCATGGACATTTCTCAGTGGTGGCGCTTGATCCGGCCCGACACGCGCGCCTGGCTCATCGCCCACAACGGCGAAGCGCTCGCTCCGCCGATCATTGACGACATCCTCGCCGTCACCGGGGGCACCACCGATTCCCAGTGGTGGGGTGGGGAAGCCCAAGGGGGCCCGCTGCTCACTGACGAGGCGACGGACTGGATCGAGGCCGTGGCCAATGACGAACAGCCGGCGTGACGCCAACCACGCTCCCTCGCGCCGGGTCATCCGATGAAGTTCCACGGGCTCAACGATCCGCAGCGGCCGCCGGTGCACTACAAGGCTCTGCCCGGTTCGTCCGCCGAGGCAGGCGACGCGGTAGAAGGCGACCTCCTGCGGGGCGCGCACGGCTATCTGTTCCGGGATGCGCAGGGACAGCAGTGGTGGGTCATGTTCGCCGTCCCCCGTCAGCGGCAGGGGCGCGAGGCGGGTTCCCCATCACGGCAGGGGCAGATCCTGGCCTGTGCGAACGTCGAAGACGACGAAGCAGAGGAGGTTGTGGTCCTTGCCGAGGGCGTGAGCAAGGAGGCGGCCGAAGACGCGTTCCGGCGGCACCAGCCCGGATCCTTCGAGGAGGCGGCCAGAGTGGCCGCCTCCCTCGGCGATACGGACTAGGCCCCTACCCGACGTGGACCCATGGCCGCTGGGTGACATCGGGAACGGCCTGGCGGAGGACCTCTCGGGTGACCGGGGCGATCTCGCCTTCCCCGAAGAACATGAAGCGCAGAAGATTCCGCACCGGGTTCCCCTCCGTCCAGCGGAAGTAGATGTGCGGCATGAGTCCGGTGACGTCGCGGATGTGCAGGAGGATCGACGCGATCGTGTTCGGGACCACGGGGCCGTGGACCTCCAGGATCCGGTAACCGTGGCGCATGATCCCGTGCACCTCGAGCGGGGTTTCGAAGTCCGAGGAGTCGTCGACGATGACCTCCAGGAAGATGACGCTGGCCCCGAGGGGCAGGTGGCTTACCTCCCTCACCGACTGCAGCTTGTGGCGGTAGGACTCCCCGGTGATCTTGAGCGGTTCGTGGGCGATGATCTGCAGGGGGCCGGATTCGGCCTCGGCAATGAACTCCACGGCCTTCTCGTCGAAGTGGATGCTGGTGGCGTGCAGTTCGAAGGAGCGCTTGGCGCGGGAGATGAAGGAGATGACGATCGTGCCGGCGATGAAGATGGCGGCGATCTGGATGCCTTCCGGGCGTTCGACGATGTTCGCGAGTGTCGTGTAGACGAAGACGGCGGAGATCACCGCGAAGCCGACGGCGAGCCGGCGCTGTCCACGGCGACGCGTGGCGAGGGTGACCGCGACGGCAGCCGAGGTCATCAGGACGAGGACGCCGGTCGCGTAGGCGCCGCCCTGGGCGTCCACGTTGGCCGCGAAGATCA
>NZ_DAIUJO010000116.1:0-11001 GCF_036848755.1 Sinomonas sp.
GTCAGCATCGACCGCGCCGCGGGCACGGCAGCTTATCCGGCCCGGTTCCTGCTCGTGCTCGCGGCCAATCCGTGCCCCTGCGGACAGGGCTCTGGCAAGGGGCTTCTGTGCTCGTGCCCACCTCAAGCGAAACGACGGTATCTTGCTAGGCTTTCCGGTCCGCTGCTCGACCGCGTGGACATCCAGCTGGGCGTGCGGCGAGTCTCCGCGGTTGACCTCGGAAGCAACAGCCCTGGCGAGGCGTCACACGCGGTCGCAGCTCGAGTCTTGATGGCGAGGGAGCGTCAGGCCGAGCGGCTGCGTCCCTTCGGCTACTCGACCAATGCGGAAGCACCGGGTCGGCTTCTGAGGGGCCCGCTGAGGCTACCTTCCACATCGACAAGCATCCTGGATCGTGCCATGGAGATGCACACCCTCACAGCTCGCGGCTACGACCGAGTTCTACGGCTCGCGTGGTCCATCGCCGACCTGGCTGGCAATGACCGGCCGAGCCCCGACAACGTGGGCGAGGCGCTGCTTCTGCGCACCACCGAGGAGGTCCGATGAGCGGCGAACCGAAAGCCCGCGGCGGCGGCCTCGGGATTCCCCCCGGCGGACAAGGCCTGGAAGAGACAAGGATCGCCAGAGCGGCTCTCACCCGGCTCATGGAGCCCGGCGATGCAACGGGTGCCCTGTTGGTGATGGCGCTGGGCCCCCTGGAAGGTCTGCAGGTGGCCACGGGAAAGCGCTCCGTCGATCCCGCGATCGAGGGGCGTGTCCGGAGCCTCCTGCTCGGTCGGGGAACGAAGGCCTGGGAAGGCTTTGCTGCAGCGTCAGAGCGCTGGAGGGGTAGAGTTCCGGATCTCGCACCGCACCGCGATCTCGAGACGGGCGCGCGATTCGGGGGGAGGTTCGTCATTCCTGAGGACCCGGAGTGGCCGGACGGGTTCGAGGACTTGGGGGAGCAGGCACCGCACGGGCTGTGGGTGCGGGGCGAGGACCAGCTTCCGTCCCACCGGTCGGCGGTCGCCCTGGTCGGGTCGCGCAACGCGACGAACTACGGGCTGAGCGTCGCCGGAGAAATCTCCAAGGGCCTCGTCGACCGTGGCGTCACGGTCGTGAGTGGCGGCGCCTACGGTATCGATGCCCAGGCCCATCGGGCGGCATTGGCAACGGAAGGGACCGGCCTCCCGACCGTGGCCGTCATGGCCGGTGGGCTGGACCGCTATTACCCGTCCGGCAATGAGGAGCTCCTCCGCGAGGTGGCCCGTCGCGGCTTGCTCGTCTCCGAGCTCCCGCCCGGGGGAGCGCCTACGAGACACCGGTTCCTTCGGCGGAACAGGCTCATCGCGGCGCTTGCGGCGGTGACGGTCGTGGTCGAGGCCCAGTGGAGGTCAGGGGCGCGAAGCACGGCACATCACGCGGCCGACATGGGGCGCATCGTGGCCGCAGTGCCCGGCTCCATCTACAGCGCGAGCTCGGCGGGCTGCCATCGGCTTCTTCGGGACGGAGTTGCCGTCTGCGTCACCGACGTCCAAGAGGCCTACGAGCTCCTGGCACCGGCGGGCGAGGGACTCGGGGGTGATCGGGAAGACCGCCCCGCCATTCATGATGGCTTGGCGGTCGAAGACTTGATCCTCTTCGATGCGCTGCCTGTGCAGCGAGGAGCGGGCATCGACAGCCTGACCACGGTCGCTGGGCTCAGCGCTGCTCAGGTCAGGGCAGGGCTCGGACGCCTCCAGCTCATGGGCCTGTGCCAACAGACGGCTGGCGGGTGGCGAAGGAGGGACCAGCAGGCGGAGAACCGATAGAGGATTGTGACGGGGGTTCGGGGAGTGTCGCCTTGGTCCCACCACAGAGGGCGGCCAGAGTGGGCTTGTGACCGAAGAGACGCCCCTTCCCGCGGGCCTGCGCGAACCCCTCGAAGGGTTCTTGAGGCACCTCGCGCTCGGGCGAGGTCGTTCCGAGCACACGGTCCGCGCTTACGAAGGCGATCTCCTGTCCATGCTGCAGTCGGCACGGCAGGACGGGGCGCGGGAGCTCCCAGACCTCGACCTTGCGCGGCTTCGACGGTGGCTTGGGCGGCAGAGCGAAGCGGGGCTCGCGAGGTCGACGCTTGCGCGCCGCACCGCCGCGGTGAGGTCGTTCATGGCGTGGGCAGTGCGCGAGGGCCTGCTCGACGTCGACCCCTCGCTACGGCTGGCTTCGCCCAAGCGTCACCCGAGCCTTCCGGACGTCCTCCACCAAGATCAGACCCGGCGGCTGCTTGATGGCCTTGCCGACGCGGCAACGCAGGGGGATCCAGCGGCCGTTCGCGACTGGGCGCTCGCCGAGCTCCTCTATGCCACGGGCATCCGTGTCTCCGAGCTCGTCGGTCTCGACGTCGATGACGTGGACCAGCACACCCGGACTGTTCGCGTGCTCGGTAAGGGCAACAAGCAGCGGACGGTGCCGTTCGGCGTCCCGGCCGCCAACGCCGTCGTCCGCTGGCTCGGGGCGCGTGCGTCGTTCGTGACAGGGAGCAGCGGTTCCGCTCTCTTCCTCGGTCGCCGCGGCGGCCGCTTGGGCCAGCGGCAGGCACGGGAGACGATCGACGCTGCCCTCAAGGCTCTCGGAGATACCGCGGCGAGCGGTCCCCACGCCCTGCGCCACACGGCGGCGACCCATCTGCTCGATGGCGGCGCGGACCTTCGGTCCGTTCAGGAGCTTCTGGGGCACTCGAGTCTCGCTACAACGCAGCTCTACACACACGTCTCCGTTGAGAGGCTCCGGTCTAGCTACCTCCAGGCGCATCCGAGGGCCTGACAGCCGGAGGCGGAAGCGTTTCGGGCGCAACACGCCGCAACGCCCTCCATGGTGCTGGCGGTTCCGCCTCCTGTCGTGCAGAATGGCCCGTGACGGCTATCCGCGCCCGAGGTCAGCACCGTGAGTGTCCAGCACTGTGCAGGCTTGGGAGGAAAGGCGCCAACAACTGAAACAACCACTGGTTCACGCACTCCGTGCTGACGGTCGTAGGGGAAGACGTACCGACAGCGATGGAGGATGGAATGTCTGCAGTGATGACCCGTGGTCTGCTGTTCGTGCACTCGGCACCGAGTGCTCTATGCCCGCACGTCGAGTGGGCGATCGGCTCCGTCGTTGAGAAGCGCACGGATCTTGAGTGGTCCCCTCAGCCCGCAGCGCCCGGGATGTTCCGCGCCGAACTCTCGTGGGTGGGTGCTCCGGGCACGGGCGCCCAGCTCGCGTCCTCCCTCAGGGGGTGGGCTCACCTGCGCTATGAGGTCACCGAGGAACCGAGCCCAGGCGTCGACGGCGCTCGTTGGTCGCATACTCCGGAGCTTGGGATCTTCCACGCCACGACGGACGTCCACGGCAACATCATGGTGACCGAGGATCGCATCCGGTATGCGTACGAGGCCGGAGCCGGCGACCCCGGCGTCGTCTTCCAGGAGCTCTCGCTTGCCCTCGGGGAGGCCTGGGACGAGGAGCTCGAACCCTTCCGGCACGCGGCCGAGGGAGCGCCGGTTCGGTGGCTGCACCAAGTCGGCTGAGCTAGCCGCACCCACCTTCATCGCGCACGAAGAGGGCCCGCAGAACGCGAGCCCTCTTCGTGGTCTGTGCGCGAGTGCGTCGACAGGGTCAGTGATTGCGGACGACAAGGACGGCGTTGTGGCCGCCGAAGCCGAACGAGTTGCTGAGTGCAACGATGTCACCCTGCGGGAGGTCGCGCGCCGTCGTCACGACGTCGAGCGGGATCTCCGGGTCCTGATGGTCCAGGTTGATCGTCGCGGGCGCCTTTCGCTCATGGACGGCGAGGACAGTGAGCACTGCCTCGACCGCGCCCGATGCCCCGAGAAGGTGTCCCATCTGGGACTTCGTCGCCGAGACCGCGACGTCGTCGACGTGCTGGCCCAGTGCCGCCTTGAGTGCCGTGTACTCCGGCTTGTCGCCAACCGGCGTCGAGGTCGCGTGGGCGTTGACGTGCACGATGTCCTCGGGCTGGACGCGGGCGTCGAACATCGCAGCCTTGAGAGCGCGCGTCGCCCCGAGTCCCTCGGGATCAGGGGCCGTGATGTGATAGGCGTCTGCCGTCACGGAGGTGCCCGCGAGCTCGGCGTAGATGCGGGCTCCCCGGGCGAGGGCGTGCTCTTCGGCCTCGAGCACGAGGGCTCCTGCCCCTTCGCCCATGACGAAACCGTCCCGATCGATGTCGTAGGGGCGCGACGCGTGCTCGGGATCGTCGTTCCGCTTCGAGAGGGCCTGCATCGACGCGAATGCCGCGAGCGGCATCGGGTGAATCGCGGCTTCAGCGCCCCCGACCATGACGACGTCGGCCTTGCCCGAGCGGATCAGCTCCTGGCCCACGGCCATCGCCTCCGTCCCGGAGGCGCACGCCGAGACAGGGGTGTGGGCGCCGGCCCGCGCGCCCAGGTCCAGGCTCACGGCGGCAGCGACGCCGTTCGGCATCAGCATGGGCACCGTCATCGGCAGGATGCGTCGCGGACCCTTCTCCTTCAGCGTGTCCCAGGCGTTCAGGAGGGTCCACACGCCGCCGATGCCGGTAGCAAACGCCACCGCGAGACGGTCGTGGTCGATCTCCTCGATCCCGGAGTCCTTCCAGGCTTCACGGGCGGCGATCACGCCGTACTGCGTCGAGGGGTCCATGCGCTTCATCTCGACCCGACCGAGCACGTCCTCGGCAGGTACGGAGAGTTTGGCTGCGATCTTCACAGGGAGGTCGTACTTCTCCACCCAGTCGTCGGTCAGCTGGCGGACCCCCGATACTCCTTTGAGGGCGTTCTGCCAGAGGGTGGGAACGTCCCCGCCGATCGGCGTGGTGGCGCCGAGGCCAGTGACGACAACTTTGCGGGCCATGCTGCACTCTTTCCGGGTCATGGAGCCGCCGCTGCGGAAGCTGCGAAGGCTTGCAGGTGGAGCAGACGGCCGGCACCGAGAAGGTACCGGCCGTCAGCGAAGAGAGATCAGGCCTGAGCCTTCGAGATGAAGTCGACGGCGTCGCCGACGGTCGAGAGGTTCTTGACCTCCTCGTCCGGGATGCGGACGCCGAACTTCTCCTCGGCGTTCACGACGATGGTCATCATCGAGATCGAGTCGATGTCGAGGTCGTCCGTGAAGGACTTGTCCAGCTGGACCGACTCGGGGGCCAGACCGGTCTCCTCGTTGATGATCTCGGCCAGGCCGGCGAGGATCTCTTCGTTGCTAGCCATTTCGGCTCCTTCTCTCTGATCGCCGGCTGGCGCCGACTGGCTGGGCAAGCCGCTTGTGCGGCTTGGCTTCGCGCGCCCCGTGCACCGGCCGGCGCGCTGGGGAACTAGGGGAGGGCGATGACCTGTGCGCCGAACACGAGGCCGGCACCGAACCCGATCTGAAGCGCGAGTCTGCCACTTAGATCGGGGTTCTCCTTGAGCAGTCGGTGCGCGGCAAGCGGGATCGACGCCGCCGAGGTGTTGCCGGCGTCCGCGATGTCGCGGGCGACGATGACGCTCTCGGGCAGCTTGAGCTGCTTGACCATCTCGTCGATGATACGCATGTTCGCCTGATGCGGCACGAATGCTGCCAGGTCCTCGGGCCTGACGCCCGCCGCGTCCATCGCGCGCTTTGCGACCTTCGCCATCTCCCAGACGGCCCACCGAAACACCGACTGTCCGTCCTGACGCAGGGTAGGCCAGATCTTCGCTTCGGTGCCGAGGACGGCGGCCGCCTCGCCTGCGCCCTCGCGCTCGGCCTCGTCGGAGAGATCCCGGACGTCGAGGAGGGAATGGGTCATGCCGATCGTGTTCCACTTGCTGCCGTCGGAGCCCCACACCGAGG
Source organism: Sinomonas sp. (assembly GCF_036848755.1). NCBI lineage: Bacteria > Bacillati > Actinomycetota > Actinomycetes > Micrococcales > Micrococcaceae > Sinomonas > Sinomonas sp. The sequence goes on from NZ_DAIUJO010000116.1 coordinate 5,812, forward strand.
GGCCGATCCCAGGAGTCTCGGACGGGCCGACGACGACTGCCCCCGCACCGTCGCCGAGGAGGAACGAAATGCTTCGCTCGGTGTTGTCGATGTAGTCGCTGAGCTTCTCGGCACCGACCACGAGGACGTACTCGGCGGCGCCGGAACGGACGAGCGCGTCGGCTTGGGCGATGCCGTAGCAGTAGCCGGCACACGCGGCTGAGATGTCGTAGGCGGGGGCGGGCGTCGCGCCCAGGCGGTCACACAGGAGCGCGGCGGCCGAGGGCGTCGCGTACGGGTGGGACACGGTCGAGACGATGACGGCGCCGAGTTGGGAGGCCTCGATGCCCGCCTTCTGGATCGCCTCGCGCGCGGCACCTTCGGCCATGTCGATGAGATCGACCTCAGCGGGGGCACGGTGGCGCGTGACGATTCCGGTGCGTTGGCGGATCCACTCGTCGGACGAGTCGATCCACTGGCAGATCTCCTCGTTCGTGACGTACACCGAGGGACGGTAGGCACCGAAGCTGAGGACCCGCGAGTGGTTCTGGACGGGCGCCTGTCGGAGCGTGGGGGCGCTCATGCGAGTTCCTCCTCGGTCGAGGGGTTCTGCTCCGCATCGGCGGCGAACAGCTCGAGGGCGGCCGTGAGGTCGGCAGGAGTCTTTACGGCAACCGTTTTGACGCCGGGCAGCCCGCGCTTCGCGAGCCCGGCCAGCGTGCCGGCAGGAGCGAGCTCGATGAGGCCGGTGATGCCGAGGGCCTTGAACGTCTCCATACACAGGTCCCAGCGCACAGGGCGGGACACTTGGGCGACCAGGCTCTCGACGGCGGCGGTGCCGGAGACGACCTCGCGCCCGTCGTAGTTCGACAGCAACGGAACAGCCGGATCGACGACGTTGAGGCTCGTGCGCAGCTCTTCGAGGGCCGCGACAGCTGGGGCCATGTGCTGCGTATGGAAGGCGCCTGCCACCTTGAGGGGGATCACGCGGGCCTTGGCCGGGGGGTTCGCGGCGAGGGCTGCGAGTTGCTCGAGGGTGCCCGCGGCGACGATCTGGCCGGCGCCGTTGACGTTCGCAGGGGTCGCGCCTACTGCTTCGATGGCACGCTGGACCTCGTCGGGATCACCGCCGAGCACCGCCGTCATCCCCGTGGGTGTGACGGCGGCGGCCTTGGCCATCTCGCGAGCACGGAGGCCTACGAACTTCATGGCGTCCGTCTCGCTCAGCACGCCCGCTAGCGCAGATGCGGTGATCTCGCCGACCGAATGGCCGGCGAGGACGACAGGCAGCGTCGAGAGCTCGACGTCGAAGAGCGACCGGGCGGCCACGAGACCGGCGGCGACGATGAGGGGCTGGGCGACAGCCGTGTCCTTGATGGTCTCTTCGTCAGACGTCGTTCCGTGGGCGACGAGATCGAGGCCGACGACCTCGCCGAGCGCACCGAGCTGCTCGGCGACAGACGGCAGCTCAAGCCACGGGGCGAGGAAGCCCGGCGTCTGGGAGCCCTGTCCAGGGCAGACAATTGCTAGCACGTTTCCAGCTTTCCAAAGTGCGGTTGGTTCCAGCGGTGCCCCCACGTACCAAGCTCCAGAACCCGGATTGTAGGAAGTCTACAACGGCGCCTCGCGCGTCGAGGGGCAATCTCAGGTGCTCTGGCGCACCGCCCGGTCGCGCGCCGAGGGCTGCGCGGCGAGTCTGCCGACGACGAGCGCAGTCTGCAGCACGAACGCCTCGCGCGGCAGGAGCGGGTCCCAGCCCGTGACGTCGCAGACCCGGCGGAGGCGGTATCGCACGGTGTTGGCGTGCACGAAGAGCTCCCGGGCGGTTGCTTCGAGCGAATGCCCGAGCTCGAGATACGCGCTGAGTGTCTCGACGAGTCCGTTCGACGCTGCGAGGAGCGGCCGGTAGATCTTCTGGACGAGCGCGCGGCGCGCCGCGTCGTCGCCCGCGACGACGCGCTCGGGGAGGAGGTCATCCGCGGCGACCGGCCGGGGCGCGTTCGGCCAGGCCCGAGCGGCGGAGAGGCCCGCGAACGCGGCCTGTGCCGATGAGCTGACCTCGGGAAGACTGTCCGCGCGCGGCCCGAACACCACCGGACCGGGCGCAAACAGCTCACTGAGGCGCGTGTAGGCCGTCTCGTCCTCCTCGATGCCGCCGAGGATGAGGATGAGGCGGTCCCCTTGGATGCCCACGAGGGCGTCTTTCGCGTACCGGCTCGCGGTACGCCGCATGTCTCCGACGTAGCTCGGGCTGGGCTCAAGCGGGGAGCTGCCGACCATCACGGCAAAATTGTCCTGCGCCTTCCAGCCGAGTGCAGCGATCCGGGACCTCAGGGCGTCCGTGTTCTCGCCGCGGAGTATCGCATCCACGATCAGAGCCTCGAGCCTCGTATCCCACGACCCCCGCGTTTCGGCCGCCCGCGCATACACGTCTGCGGCGGCGAACGCGACCTCCCTCGAGTAGCGGAGTACGGCCTCGCGGAGGGCGGGCTGGTCGTCCTCCGACGCGAGGTTCGGCACCTGATCCTCGACCACTTCGACGACGATCCGGATGAGTTGGAGTGCCTTCTGGAGGCTGATCGAACGGGTCAGCTCAGTGGGCGCGTTGCCGAAGACGTCGGAGAGGACCCATGAGGGAAGCGTCGGTCGCTCGTACCAGGTGACGAACGCCGCGATCCCATTCTGGGCGACGAGTCCGAGCGCGGAGCGTTCGTCTGCGCTGAGGCGCCCGTACCAGGGAAGCGCCCGCTCGAGCTCGCGGGTCGTCGTCGTCGAGAGCTGGCCGACGCTGTTGCGCAGCTTCTTGAGAGTCTCTGCCTTGGCAGGGGAGGCCGTGAGGCGCCCCCGGCGGGGGCCCCCTGCTGCATGCGTCTGAGTCGGCATGTGAAGAGCATAGGCTCCGGGCCGCCGTCCCCTGAATTTGTGCGAAGGCTACAAGAAGGGCCGGCCTGCATCGGGCGGTCGGCGGCGCGAACGACGACGGCGGCGCCCCCGCTGTGGGGAGCGCCGCCGTCGTCCGTGGTCGCCAAGGGGAAGCGTCCCCTGGCGGGGGAGACCCAGCGAGGGGCCGCCGGTTAGCTCTCTCCGCCCGCGTTGCCGGTCGTCCCGGCGTTGACGTCGAGCAGCCGGTAGCGCTCGAACGCCTGGCGCGGGGCATCGCCGTCGACCTCGCCACGGCGGGCAAGCATCTGCAGAGCCCGTACCACGACCGAGTGGCTGTCGATGTGGAAGTACCGCCGGGCCGCCGCCCGAGTGTCCGCGAAGCCGAAGTCGTCTGCACCGAGGGTTGCGAACTCGTTCGGAAGGAACTGCCGGATCTGGTCCGGGACGGCCTTCATGTAGTCCGTCACGGCGACGATCGGTCCGGTGGCCCCTGCAAGCTGCTGCGTCACGAACGGGACCCGCGGTTCCTGGCCTGGGTTGAGGAACGCCTCCTGCTCGGCGGCGAGGCCATCACGACGGAGCTCGTTCCAAGAGGTCACGCTCCACACATCGGCGGAGACACCCCATTCCTCGGCGAGGATCTGCTGGGCCTCGAGGGCCCACGGCACGGCGACGCCAGAGGCGAGCAGCTGGGTCCGCGGGCCGTCGATCTTGGCGGGCGCGAGCAGGTAGATGCCCTTGAGGAGACCCTCGACGTCGAGCTCCTCCGGCTCCGCCGGCTGGACGATCGGCTCGTTGTACACCGTGAGGTAGTACATGACGTTGGGATCCGGGTGGTTGCCGCCGTACATCCGCTCGATGCCCGACTTCACGATGTGGCCGATCTCGTACCCGTAGGCGGGGTCGTAGGTGACGACCGCAGGGTTGGTCGAGGCGAGCAGCGGCGAGTGCCCGTCAGCATGCTGCGTCCCCTCGCCGGTCAGGGTCGTGCGGCCGGCCGTCGCGCCGATGATGAAGCCGCGCGCCATCTGGTCGGCCGCGGCCCAGATGCCGTCGCCCGTGCGCTGGAAGCCGAACATCGAGTAGAAGACGTAGACCGGCACCAGCGTCTCGCCGTGCGTTGCATACGACGTTCCAGCACCGGTGAACGCCGCAATCGAGCCGGCCTCGTTGATGCCGGCGTGCAGGATCTGGCCAGCCGGCGACTCCTTGTACGCGAGCACGAGGTCGCGGTCCACGGAGAGGTAGTTCTGGCCCTTGGGGTTGTAGATCTTGGCCGTCGGGAAGAAGGCGTCCATGCCGAACGTGCGGGCCTCGTCGGGGACGATCGGCACGATGCGCTTGCCGAATTCCTTGTCCCGCATGAGGTCCTTGAGCAGGCGGACGAACGCCATGGTCGTCGCGGCCTGCTGCTTTCCGGAGCCGCGCTTGGCCACCTCGTACGCCTTCTCGTCCGGCAGCGCGATCCCCTGATGCGGGCCGCGTCGCTCCGGCAGGAAGCCGCCGAGAAGCTTGCGCCGTTCCATGAGGTACTGGATCTCGGGGGAGTCCATGCCCGGGTGGTAGTAGGGCGGGCGGTAGGGGTCCGCCTCGAGCTGCTCGTCCGTGATGGGGATGCGGAGATGATCGCGGAAGTCCTTGAGGTCCTGCAGCGTCATCTTCTTCATCTGGTGGGTCGCGTTGCGGCCCTCGAAGTGCGGCCCGAGACCGTAGCCCTTGACCGTCATGGCCAGGATGACCGTCGGCTTGCCCTTGAACTCGGTTGCAGCCTTGTAGGCCGCGTAGACCTTCCAGTAGTCGTGGCCGCCGCGCTTGAGGTTCCAGATCTGCTCGTCCGTCAGGTCCGCGACGAGCTCCTTCGTCTCCGGCGTCTTGCCGAAGAAGTGCTCGCGCACGAATCCGCCCGACTCGGCCTTGTAGGTCTGGTAGTCGCCATCGAGCGTCTCGTTCATGATCTTGACCAGCTGACCGTGGGAGTCCTTCTTGAGAAGGCCGTCCCACTCGCGTCCCCAGATGACCTTGATGACGTTCCAGCCGGCGCCGCGGAAGAAGGCCTCGAGCTCCTGGATGATCTTGCCGTTGCCGCGCACCGGGCCGTCGAGGCGCTGGAGGTTGCAGTTGATGACGAAGGTGAGGTTGTCGAGGTTGTCGTTGGCCGCGAGCTGGAGGAGGCCGCGGCTCTCGGGCTCGTCCATCTCGCCGTCGCCGAGGAACGCCCAGACGTGCTGGTCGGAGGTGTCCTTGATCCCGCGGTTTTCGAGGTAGCGGTTCGTCTGCGCCTGGTAGATCGCGTTCATGGGCCCAATGCCCATCGAAACCGTGGGGAAC
>NZ_DAIUJO010000117.1:0-10659 GCF_036848755.1 Sinomonas sp.
CGCAAACCCCTCCGCCCGGCTCGCCGAGACTATCCCGGAGCGCCTGCAGGACACCCCCGCCTACCTGGACTTCCCAGGCGAGCTCTCCCGCGTCCGCTACGGCGAGGGCCTGTTCGTCGGGTACCGGCACTACGACGCCCGCGAGACCGAGCCCTCCTACCCCTTCGGCCACGGCCTCTCCTACACCACCTTCGCGTACGCGAACCTTGAGGCTGGGGCCGAGGACGACGGCGGGATCGCCCTCAGCGTCCAGGTGACCAACACCGGGGACCGGGCCGGGCGCGAGATCGTCCAGGCCTACACCTCCCTGCCCGGCTCCGCCTTCGCCCGGCCCCGGCGGGAGCTGAAGGGCTTCGCCGCCGTGGACCTCGACCCCGGCCAGGCCCAGCGGGTCGAGATCAGGATCAGCCGCGAGGACCTCGCCCTCTGGCACCCGACCCTCGAGCGGTGGGTCCTCGAGGGCGGCGAGTACGCCATCGAGGTCGGCGCCTCCTCCCGCGACCTCCGCCAGGCCGCCGTCGTCCGCCTCCACGGCGACGACCTCACCCTGCCGCTGACCCCCGGCTCGACCCTGGAGGAATGGCTCGCCCACCCCACCGGAGGCCCAGCCCTCACGAGGATCCTCGAGGACGCCGCCCGCGCGGGCAACCAGCTTGCCGCCCTCCTCACCGACCCCGAAGGCCGCTCCCTCATCGGCTCCTTCCCCCTCGCCCGCCTCGCCGCCTTCCCCGGCAGCCCCCTCACGCCCGAGGCCATACAGCAGCTGCTGCGCCAGGTGTCGGAGTGACTGCCGAGCAGCCAGAGCCGGCAGGCGACGAAGCCTGCCGGGCAGTCCGTCGCCGCATTGTCCTGAACTGGTCGGGGAGATCGCATCATCGGCAGGTCTCGATCGGCTCCCCTGACAGCGTGGGCGGAGGGCGGTGCGATGATGGGCTCCATGGCGACCAGGACGGAAAGTGATACGGCGCGGCGTGGCGCCGAAGCGAAGGAGCGCATCCTCGAAGCCGCCGTCGAGGTCTTCGGAACCGACGGCTACCGGGGCGGGTCCCTGCGGAAGGTCGCGGACCAGGCGGGCCTGACCCTTCCCGGGCTCCTGCACCACTTCCCCTCGAAGGAAGAACTGCTTCGCGCCCTCCTGCAGCGCCGGGACCAGATCCTCGCCGCGGAGAACGCCGCCGAGTTCCCGCACCTGGACATCGTGGAGCAGTTCGCCTTCGTCGCGCGGCGGAACATGAAGAACCCGGGCATGGCCCGGCTGTTCATCATCCTTGCCGCCGAATCGACCGACCCGACCCACGCTGCCCACGAATTCTTCAAGAGCCGCTACCTGCGCACCGAGCAGACAGTCCGAGACAGCATCCTCACCCAACAGGCATCCGGAGTGCTCCGCGACGACCTCGACGCCGAGGCGCAGGCCCACGCTGTCCTGGCCATCTCGGACGGGCTCCAGCTCCGGTGGCTGCTCAACCCCGACTTCGACCTCGCCGAGGCCGTGACGGCCGCGCTGTCGCACCTGCGCGCCCCGCACCGGCACACGGCGTAGGGCGGCTGTCGGCAGGGCAGGGGCTTCAAACGTGCGCAGCGCCGCGCCGGCTCCGATGACGCCGCCCAGATCCGGCTCCGAGCACCTGGGGCTTGAGGGGTCCGGCTAGCGCGGTCTTTGGTCGAGTGCTGCGAGTTCTGATTCGAGCTGCTGCGTCAGGGTGCGAAGGCGTCGGATGTGGTCCTGGGAGATGGGCCCGGGTTGCGAGGTGACCTGTGCGTCGACGTCGAAGACGGTGTTGGGGCCGTGCCAGACGTTGAACCATTCGAGGCCGTGGCCGAGGGCGTCGCGGGTGACGCCCTCGAGCAGGAGGAGCGGCTGGCCGGGGTTCGTGTCCAGCTTCTGGGCGAGGTCGGTGTCCGAGGCCACGGCCTGGACCTGCCTGGGGCCCCCTGCGGGGTGGTAGCCGTGCTCGCGCATGAGCGCGAGCAGGGAGGCGTCCTCGAGCAGCGCGGGGGTGAGGTGCGGGAAGAGCTCGCGCGGGACCCAGGTGCGCATGAAGGCCACCGGGACCTGTTCGAGGTACCGGAGCCGTTCGATCTTCCACGTGTTCTCCGTGCCCAGGGCCTGGGCGCCCGCGGCGGGCGGGGCGGCGGGCTCGAGGGCGAGGACGTGGGTCCTGAGCCGCTGGCCGTGGGCGGCAACCTGCTCGTCCAGCCCGCCGGCGCGCTGGAGCTGGCGGCGCAGGACGGGCGCGGCGGCCACGACGCTGCCCCGGCCGCGCTGGCGCCGGATCAGGCCGAGGTCGGCCAGGCCGGAAAGGGCTTGGCGCACGACGCTGCGGGAGACGCCGAACTGCCGCTGGAGTTCCTCCTCGGTGGGCAGGGGCGAGCCGGGGTGGAGGGGCAGGTCCAGGATCTGCCGGTGCAGTATGTCGCGGATCTGGGCGTGCAGCGGCGTTCCGCCCTCCCGGTTCAGCCCGGGCGCCCGCTCCGGGGCCTCTGCACCTGCTGGTCCTGCTCCCATGCCGACTCCTCTGCCGTCCGTGCACATCCTAGCCGGACGTCCCTCCTTCCGGGGCCCGCTTGACCGGTGACCCAGATCACCGGTAATGTACGTACCAATTGTACGGACGAGTTCCGTCGAATGAAAAGATCAGCTGGCGCACGAAGACGCACTGAGCAGGCGAAGGAGCGCGGACGGGCATCGCGGCCCGCCGTTCTCCCGCCTGATCCCGGCGGTCACCGGCGGCGGCATTCCCGTTCGAACCCCCTGTTGTGGAAATGGAGAGTCCATGCGCGATTCCCGCGCGGTGCGCTGCACCTATTACCTCGAGTCCGAGATCGAGCCTGAGAGGGCCGCGGCCATCCTGGCCGGGGAGCAGTCCAGCGGCACGTTCCTGCCGGTGCCGGGCGAATCGGCCCGGATCCGGGAGCGGCACGCCGCCCGCGTCGTGGAGATCCGCCAGCTCGGGCAGCGCCGGCCCTCCCTGCCCTCCCGCAGGAATCCGGAGAGGGTCCGCGCGGCCCTGGCCACGGTCGAGTTCCCGATGGAGAACATAGGGACCGATCTGGCGACCCTGCAGACCACGATCGCCGGGAACCTGTTCGAGCTCGGCGAGCTGTACGCCTGCCGACTGCAGGACCTGACCCTGCCCGAGGACTTCATCGCCGCCCACCCTGGCCCCGCCTACGGGATCGAGGGGACCCGCAGGCTCCTCGGGGACGCCGAGGGCGTGATGGTCGGCACGATCGTCAAGCCCAATGTCGGGCTCTCGGAAGAGGAATACCGGCAGGTGGTCCGGGACCTGGCCCTGGCCTCGATCGACCTGATCAAGGACGACGAGCTGATGACGGACCCTGCATACCTGCCCCTGGAGCGCCGTGTCGCGATCGCCACCGAGGAGATCCGCTCCGCCGAGCAGAAGACCGGACACCCCACCATGTACGCGTTCAACATCACCGGCGACCTGGCCGGGCTGCGCGAGCGCCACGACCTGGTCGTCGGGGCCGGGGGCCGGTGCGTGATGCTCAACATCCCGATCATGGGCCTGCCCGCCCTGGCCTGGCTGCGCAGCTTCGCCGAGGTGCCCATCCACGGCCACCGCGCAGGGCTCGCGGCCTCCATGCGGTCCAAGGCCCTGGGCGTGGACTACCGGGCCTGGCAGCAGCTGGCCCGCCTGGCCGGCGCCGACCAGCTGCACGCCAGCGGGCTCGGCAGCAAGTTCTACGAACCGGACGAAGAGGTCGCCGCGAACATCCGCAGCCTGCTCCAGCCCCTGGGGCAGACCGCCACCCCGCTTCCGGTCCTGTCCTCGGGACAGAACGTGACCACCCCCGGCCCAACCTTCGAAGCGGTCAGGTCCACGGACCTGATGATGCTGGCCGGGGGCGGGGTGGCAGCACACCCCGGAGGGCCCGGTGCCGGGGTGCGGAGCCTGCGCCTGGCCTGGGAGGCCGCCGTGGACGGCGTCCCCCTGGGCGCGGCAGCACACGAGAAGGCGCAGGTCGGGGACGAGTCCCTGCTGCTGGCCGTCCAGGCCTTCGGGAAGGGCGCCTAGCATGCCCGCCTTCGGCTTCGTCGCGGACGACCTCACCGGCGCCGCCGACGTCCTGGCCCAGTCCCACCGCTACGGCCTCGAAGCAGCGCTGGCCATCGGCGACGCGCCGCTGCCCGCCGACACCGACGTCGTCGGATACGCCGGACCGGCACGGTCCCTGGCAGGGCCCGCCTTCGACGGCCTGGTCCGCAGGGATTTGGCAGCAGTGGCCGCGCTGAACCCCCAGGTTCTGCTCTACAAGGTCTGCTCCACGTTCGACAGCTCGCCCGAGGTCGGCAGCATCGGGCGCGGAATCCAGCTCCTGCACGAGCGCTTCGGCCTCCACGGGGCCATCCCCGTGGTGCCCGCCCAGCCCGCCTTCGGCCGCTACACCGCCTTCAGCAACCACTACGCCGCCCACGCCGGCCAGATCCACCGCCTGGACCGCCACCCGGTCATGTCCCGGCACCCCTCCACCCCCATGGCCGAGGCCGACCTGCGCCTGGTCCTGGCAGAACAGCTCGGCACCGGGCAGGTCCCCGGGGCGATCCACCTGCCCGCCTACGAGGACGGCACGTTCAAGGACGCCTGGGCGCAGCGGCGGCACGAGCCCGCGGCGCAGGCCTTCATCGTCGACGCCGTCACCGAAGCCCACATGGACGAAGTGGCCGAAGCGCTGCTGCGCCAGGAGCACGGCCCCGGGCCCTCGATCGTCGTCGGCTCCGGCGGGATCATGGCGGCCCTGGCCCGATCGGTCTCCCAGGAGGCCGAGCGCCAGCCCGGACCCCAGCAGGCCTCCGGACCCGTCCTGGCCGTGAGCGCCTCCGCATCCAGCACCACCGCCGGGCAGATCGAGGACGCCATCGCCCACGGCTGGGAGGACGCGCCCGTGCCCCCGGACCTGCTCCAGCACCACGACGCCGGGGCCGTCGCCGCCCTCGACCACCGCGTCTCCGAAGCCCTCCGAGGCGGGCGCAGCGTCGTCCTCCACACCACCCGCGGCCCCGGCGACCCCCGCTACGGAGCGTCCACACCGGCTGGCGCGGGCCACGTCGGGGCGCTGATCGGGGGCATCGCAGCCCGCGCCGCGGCGGCAGGGCTCACCGCAGACATCGCCATCTGCGGGGGCGACACCTCCAGCCACGCCCTCATCGCCATGGGCGCCCGCCAGCTGCGCGTGTCGGACCAGTTCGTCACCGCGGGCCCCATCCTGCGCGCCGAGGGCGCCCCCGCCCTCGCCGGATGCCGCCTGCTGCTCAAGGGCGGACAGGTCGGCCCCCCGGACATCCTGCGCCGCTTCGCCGGCCAGCTCCCCGGCTGACACCCACACCCACCACCGGCACCACCCAACCAAGAAAGGCGGCCCCCATGCGGGCAGTAGTGAAGAGCGCGGCCGAACGAGGCGCCCAATACCTCACCGACGCCGGAGACCCCAAGGCCGCAGAAGGCGCAGTCGTCATCGAGATCGGTGCCGCATCCCTGTGCGGCACCGACCGCGAACTCTACGAATGGACCCCCTCCGCCCAGGCCTTCAACCTCAACCTCCCCGTCATCCTCGGCCACGAGGGCGCCGGCACCATCGTCGAGGTCGGCCCCGGCGTCACCGGGCTGCGCGTCGGAGACCGGGTCGCCCTCGAAAGCCACCTGGCCTGCGGGCAGTGCTTCCCCTGCCGCACCGGCAACGCCCACACCTGCGAACGCACCGGCATCGTGGGCATGCACATCGACGGCGTGTTCGCCGAGTACACCGCGGCACCCCAGGAGATCTGCGTCAAGCTCCCCACCGGCCTGCCGCTGGAAACCGGGGCCCTGCTCGAAGCCGCCGGAGTCGCCGTCCACGCCATCCAGCGCGCCGACTACGCCGTGGCAGGACGGGCCGTGCTCGTCAGCGGCGCCGGACCCGTAGGCCTGGTCGTCGCCCACCTGGCACTGCTCATGGGAGCCTCCCACGTCATCGCCGTCGACCCCAACCCCTACCGCCGCGCCCAGGCCGAGAAGCTCGGCGCGACCGCCCTGCACCCCGACGGGGGCATCATCGAACGCTGCCGCGAACTCACAGGCCGCAGGGGCGGCTTCGACGTCGCCTTCGAATGCTCCGGCGCCCCCGGCACCCTCACCACCCTCTTCGAGGCAGTCCGCCGCGAAGCCACCGTCATCACCGTCGGGCACCCCAGCCGCCCCGCCGAAGTCGACATCGCCGCCTACATCAACAAGAAAGGCATCACCCTCCGCGGGATCTTCGGACGCCGGCTCTGGGAGACCTGGGAACAGTCCCTGCTCCTGCTGGACTCCGGCCGCCTCGAACTCGACTGGCTCATCACCCACCGCATGAAGCTCAGCCAGATCGACCAGGCCATCGACCTGCTCACCGGCGACGCCTGCAAAGTACTGCTCATCCCCGGCCTCGGCTGACCCCCAACCCCACGACCGCAGGCCCCCGGCACCATACCGCCCCGCCCCCGGGGACGGGGCGTCCCGACCCCGGCAGCCAGGCCGCCACCGGCCCGAAACGGCGCCCGGACACATCCGCACCCCGCCCCGGGGGCACCAGACCCAACCACCCACCACCCCCGCAGTTCCAGAGGAGAAATCAATGACGATTCCCATCAGGAGATTCCTGGAGAAAGTCCCCGGCGGAATGATGCTCGTGCCCCTGGGCATCGGCGCCGTCATCCACACCACCGCCCCCAAAGCCGGGGACTTCTTCGGCTCCTTCACCGGCGCCTTCTTCACCGGCCTGGTCCCGATCCTCGCAGTGTTCTACTTCTGCCTCGGATCAACCCTCGAGCTCAGGGCCACCCCCTACATGCTCAAGAAGGGCGGGGCGCTCCTGGGCGCCAAGATCGGCTTCGCCATCCTCGTCGGCCTCCTCGCCGGCCACTTCCTGCACGAGGCCCCCATCGGCTCCGGGATCTTCGCAGGCCTCTCGGCCCTCGCCCTCGTCGCCGCCCTGAACGACACCAACGGCGGCCTCTACATGTCCCTCATGGGACAGTTCGGCCGCAAGCGCGACGCCGGAGCCTACTCGATCCTCTCCTTCGAATCCGGCCCCTTCCTGACCATGGTCACCCTCGGGATCGCAGGCCTGTCCGCGTTCCCCTGGCAGGCACTGGTCGGCGCCATCCTCCCGCTCGCACTCGGCATGCTGATCGGCAACCTGGACAAGAGCATGCGGGCCCTGCTGGCCCCCCTCGTCCCGGCGATGATCCCGTTCCTCGGGCTCGCCCTCGGCCTGACCATCAACCTCACCGCAGTCCTCGATGCCGGACTGCTCGGCATCGCCCTGGGCCTGTTCGTGGTCTTCGTCGGGGGCGCGGTGCTGCTCCTGGCCGACAAGCTCACCGGCGGCGACGGGATCGCCGGGCTCGCAGCCGCCACCACAGCCGGGAACGCCGCCATCGTCCCCGCCGTCGTGGCCGCCGCCAACCCCGCCTACGCCCCCGCCGCGCAGCACGCCACCGTCCTGGTCGCAGCCTCGGTCGTCGTCTCCGCCGTGCTCTGCCCCATCGTCACCGTCGCCTGGGCGCGCCGCATACAGAAGAGGGAGCAAACCACCGGCGAGGCAGCCAGCCCGGCCACGGACCTCATCCAACCCGAACAGGCCGCAGAACCCCAGGCCTGACCACCCCGCGGACAAGCCCGCCGATCAGACCCCGACGGGTGGCCTGGGTCCAGGGAACACCGCCCCGGACCCAGGCCACCGCGCGCGACCGGGCGGAACCCTGCCCCGGATCGCGCCGGGTTCTGTCCTTCAAAGCCCACGAGCCGGAAAGGAATCCCCAATGCACCCGCGCGGCAACGAGCCCAAGCGCCGACGGACCTCGGGCTGGACCCCCAGCAAGGGCGACTCCGTCGAGCTCCGCCGCTGGGGCCGGACCCTGCGCCTGGGCGTCGTGGAGACAGCGATACCGGACGGCTCCGGCTTCTGGATCGAACCCAACGGCGCCGAGCCCAGGCTCTTCGTCCACTTCTCCTTCACCGACATCGAAATCTGGGCCTGACCCATCCACTTCCGTCCCGATCCCCAGAGCTCGGGAGTCGAGCGGATCAACCGCGAGACTACCCGAAGGAGACCGTCCGGCCGCCGCGGGCGCTGAGCGAGCACGTCATGCCCCGGCTTGAGGCCCCAGAGAACCTGGACAATTGGCCCAACCCCCGCCACCGGCTGATCACGCTCATCCTGATGCGCTGCGGGCTGCGGATCAGCGACGCCGTTGCCCTGAACCGTCCGGGCGGTCAGGCCGGGCATTCGACGACGGCCACTCCCCTTCCGCCGAGCTTCCGGGCTCCTGTGCCGATGGCGCCGGTCAGGACGGTACCGCCGATGGCGGTCATGTCGATGTCCTCGTCGGTCCGGTTGATGAGGAACAGGAAGCGTCTTCTCCCGTCGGTCCGGACGGCGAGTTCCACGCTCCCGCGGAGCTCGGCCGGCAGGTCGGGGGCGATGCCGGCCGCTTCGGACAGCTCGGCCACGAGGGGGGCCAGACCCTCGGGCCCGAGCGCCGTTGCCACGTAGCTCGCAGACCCCGACGAGAGAGTGCGGCGGGTCACGGCGGGGCGCCCGTTGCACGTTCCGCCTGTGAACCGGCGGAGCACGTCGACGTCCGGGGAGAGGACCGTCACCGGGTCGGCCCAGAGCCTTCCGGTGTGGCCGCTGTCGATGGGGACCTCGGCGTTCTCGGCGAGGGGGCCGAATTCCTCGACCCTGATGCCCAGGAGGCCGCTGAAGGCTCCCGGGTATCCGCCGAGCCAGACGTGGTCGTTCTCGTCCACGATGCCGGAGAAGTAGGTCGTCACGAGGTGTCCCCCGGATTCGGCGAAGGCCGAGATGCGCCGGCGGAGGCTGTCGGGGACGACGTGGAGGACAGGGGCTATGACGAGCCGGTAGCCCTCGAAGGGTGCCGCGGCGGGCAGGACGTCGGCCCGGATGCCGGTGGCCAGGAAGGCCGAGTACCAGTCGAGGGCTTCTCGGCGGTAGCGGAGCCGGTCGGTGGGGTGCGAGTCCATTTCGCTGGCCCACCAGGAGTCCCAGTCGAACAGTATCGCGGCCCGTGCGGGTTCTCGCCTGCTGCCCGCAATGGGGTCGAGCCGGGCGAGTGCCGCGCCGAGCGAGACGACGTCGCGGAACACCTGGCTGTCGGGGCCGGCGTGCGGGACCATCGCGGAGTGGTATTTCTCGGCGCCGGCGCGGGATTGTCGCCACTGGAAGAAGCAGACGGCGTCGGCTCCGTGGGCGACGTGGGCCAGCGAGTCCCGGGCAAGGGACCCGGGCGCCTTGGGGGTGTTGATCGGCTGCCAGTTCACAGCACTCGTGGAGTGCTCCATCAGGAACCACGGTCGGCCCCCGGCGATGTTGCCGGTGAGGTTGGCGGAGAAGGACAGTTCGTCGAGCTCCTGCGGCCCGGGGGTGACGTAGTGGTCGTTCGAGACGAAGTCGACCTCGTCCGCCCACGCGGCGTAGTCCATCCCCTTCGTCTCGCCCATCACCATGAAGTTGGTGGTCACCGGGACGTCCGGGGACAGGCGCTGCAGGATCTTCCGCTCTGCCCTGAGGTAGTCCCTCAGTGCGTCGGAGGAGAAGCGCTTGAAGTCCAGCTGCTGGGTCGGGTTCGGGTGCGTCGCTGCCAGCCGGGGCGGCAGGATCTGCTCCCACCCGCTGTACCGCTGGGCCCAGAAGTCGGTACCCCATGCCGCGTTCAGCCTTTCCAGGGAGGCGTACCGTCGCCGCAGCCAGTGCCGGAAGGCGGATGCGGCGTCCTCCGAGTAGTCGTAGGCGTTGTGGCACCCGAGCTCGTTCGAGGCATGCCAGGCGCAGACCGCCGGGTGCCTCCCGTACCGCTCGCCCATGGCCGTGACGAGCCGGAGTGCGTGTTCGCGGAAGACGGGCGAAGTGGGGCGCCAGTGCTGGCGGGCTCCCGGCCAGATCACCTCGCCGCGGACGTTCACCGGGAGGATCTCGGGGTGCTCGGCGGCAAGCCAGGGAGGCGGCGACGCCGTAGCGGTGGCCAGGTCGACGGCTATGCCGTTCGCGTGCAGGAGCTCGATCGCCTCGTCGAGCCACTCGAAGTCCCAGGCGTCCCTCGTGGGCTGGATCCTGGCCCAGGAGAAGATCCCGAGGGAGACGAGATTGACCCCGGCCTCGCGCATCAGCGCGACGTCCTCGTCCCAGGTCTGCCGAGGCCACTGCTCCGGGTTGTAGTCCGCCCCGAAGGCGATGGGCCGCCCGCGTCCCGAGGGCCAGCGCAGCCACCTGCGGTCTCCGGAAGTCATGAAGCCTCCTCATAGGCATTGGGCGGGGCAGACGGCGGTTGCGGTGCAGAAGTGGGCCCGGCGAACGGGCGGGGCCAGCACTTCCCCGCAGAGCCGGCCGGCCCCCACGGACCCACCTTTGGACGCCAGTTCTTGTATCGATACACAAACCTGCGGGCAAGGTCCCCTCCTGTCAAGCACCTTCCGCTGGGCGCCTGCAGCCGCCCCCCGCCTGCCGCCGCCCGCCCGCCTGTCGCCGCCTGCCCGCCTGTCGCCGCCCGCGCGCCTGCCGTCGGCCGGCCTGAGGACCAGGAGGTTCCGCGGGGGCTGCCCTTGAGCCTGCCCAGGCGTCCAGTCGGGGCTGGCCGACGCGACCGCCACGGAGCGA
>NZ_DAIUJO010000118.1:0-10450 GCF_036848755.1 Sinomonas sp.
GCCTCCTTCGAGCCGAACTCGTTGCGGATGTCCTGGGAGATGCGCATCGAGCAGAACTTGGGGCCGCACATCGAGCAGAAGTGCGCCGTCTTGGCGGGTTCCGCGGGCAAGGTCTCGTCATGGAAGGCCTCCGCCGTGGCCGGGTCGAGGGAGAGCGAGAACTGGTCCTTCCAGCGGAACTCGAAGCGCGCCTTCGAGAGCGCATCGTCGCGTTCGTGTGCTCCGGGGTGGCCCTTCGCGAGATCCGCGGCATGGGCGGCGATCTTGTAGGTGATGACACCGGTCTTGACGTCGTCCTTGTTCGGCAGTCCAAGGTGCTCCTTGGGCGTGACGTAGCACAGCATCGCCGTCCCGTACCGAGCGATCTCCGTCGCGCCGATGGCCGACGTGATGTGGTCGTAGCCGGGCGCGACGTCGGTCACGAGCGGGCCGAGCGTGTAGAACGGGGCGCCGTCGCAGAGCTCCTGCTGGCGCTCGACGTTCTCGCGGACGAGGTGGAAGGGAATGTGTCCCGGGCCCTCGACCATGACCTGGACGTCGTACTTCCATGCCCGCTTCGTGAGCTCGGCGAGCGTGTCGAGCTCGGCGAACTGCGCGGCGTCGTTCGCGTCGGCCGTCGAGCCGGGGCGCAGCCCGTCGCCGAGGGAGAACGCGACGTCGTACTGCGCGAAGATCTCGCACAGCTCGTCGAAGTGCGTGTACAGGAAGTTCTCCTCGTGGTGCGCAAGGCACCAGCCGGCCATGATCGAGCCGCCGCGGGACACGATGCCCGTGACGCGGTTGGCCGTGAGCGGGACGTAGCGGAGGAGTACGCCCGCGTGGATCGTCATGTAGTCGACGCCCTGCTCGCACTGCTCGATCACGGTGTCGCGGAAGACCTCCCACGTCAGGGCCGACGCATCCCCGTTGACCTTCTCGAGGGCTTGGTAGATCGGCACGGTGCCGATCGGCACGGGCGAGTTGCGGATGATCCACTCGCGGGTCGTGTGGATGTCGTCCCCGGTCGAAAGGTCCATCACCGTGTCCGCGCCCCACTTGGTGGCCCACTGGAGCTTGTCGACTTCCTCGGCGATCGACGACGTCACCGCGGAGTTTCCGATGTTGGCGTTGATCTTGACGAGGAACGCCTTGCCGATGATCATCGGCTCGGACTCCGGGTGGTTGATGTTGTTGGGGATGATGGCCCGGCCTGCGGCGACCTCGGTGCGGACGAGTTCGACGTCGCAGTTCTCCCGCAGCGCGACATAGCGCATCTCCGGCGTGACGATGCCCTGTCGGGCGTAGTGCATCTGCGTGACGCGGCGGCCGCCCTTGGCCCGCCGCGGGACCGGCCGTGCACCCTTCCACTCGGCGGAAGCGGCACCGCGCCTCAGGGCCGACCGGCCGTCGTCGAGCAGGTTGCGCTCTCGGCCCTCGTAAGGCTCGGTGTCGCCTCGCTCCTCGATCCAGGCCGCGCGATAGGCAGGGAGGCCGACGACGGGATCGCTCCCGGGGCCAGCCGTGCGGTAGACGCGCAGAGGCGCGTTGGCGGAGCCGTTGGGGGAGTCGTCGAGTGCGATCTCCGTGACGGGCACCCGAATTCCATGGGTGCTGTCCTCGAGGAACGCGAGCGAGTGGGCGGGGTGCTGCTCTGTGGTTGCAGAGGTGCTCACAGTGTCTTCCAAAGGAGTTCTCACTTCCTACGCCGGCATGACCCGGTCAGGTTCGACGGTCGCAGGCCGCGTCAGCCTGATCTCAGCCCTTGCGAGGGCACCCGTGTGGACAGTCACGCACGCTAGCAGATCGGGCGTCCGGAGGCACGGGGGCGCGGTCATGTGGCCGGAATAACCGTGCTTGATTGAAGGTTCAAGTAAATGTACCCTTGAAGCAGGCATTCCATCCGAGGAGCAACCATGAGCATGTCATCCAGCCTCTCCGCGCCGAGCCAGGACCTCCTGCCGGCCGACCTCAGCATGGGCACCGTCATGCTCAAGGTCGGGGACATGGGCCTGATGCTCGACTACTACCAGCGCGCGCTCGGGCTCGTGCCCCTCACGGAGTCCCTGGGCGGCGTATACCTCGGGCGCAAGGGCGTCCCGATCATCCACCTGAGCCCCGCCGCAGGGCTCCACGTCCCCGGGCGCGGCGAAGCCGGACTGTTCCACACGGCGATCCTCTTCGACAATCGCTCAGACCTTGCCGCAACGGTTGCGACCGCCGCCCAGTACGATCCTCGTCTCTTCGCGGGGAGCGCCGATCACCTCGTCTCCGAGGCGTTCTACTTCACCGATCCCGAAGGCAATGGCGTCGAGCTGTACTTCGACAAGCCGCGCAGCACATGGGAGTGGCACAGCGACCAAGTCGTCATGGACAGCCTTCCGCTTCCCCCTCAGGGCTTCCTCCAGGCCAACCTCACGGAGCAGTCGGTGACGGACCAGCACGAGGCCGCCGCGGGAGTCGGTCACGTCCACCTCCAGGTCGGCGACGTCCCCACCGCGCATCGGTTCTACGTCCAGACCCTCGGCTTCGAGCAGACAGCGGGATGGCACGGTCAGGCCCTGTTCGTCTCGGCCGGGAAGTACCACCACCACATGGCCATGAACGTCTGGAACAGCCGCGGGGCTGGCCCGCGCAAGGACACCCTCGGGCTCGGGGAGGTCCTCATCCACGTTCCCGGGAACGACGACATCCTGGCGGCGGCGGACCGCCTCAAGGCGGCCGGTGTCGCCACACAGCACACCGGGCTCGAGCTGCGCTTCGAGGACCCGTGGCGCAACCGCATCCGCATGGCGTCCGTGGCAGCCTGACCCCACCTGCGTTACGCTCAACGTGTCCGCGGTCTCCGCGGGCACGTTGCCCGTCCCACAGCCCGTTCCGCCGGGGCCGGCCCGGCCCGGCATCTGCCCGATCGAGGGGGATACTGTGTCAGCTCCCAGCCCGTTCGCCGAAGTCTTCGTATCGACTCATACCGACGCCGTTCGACGCGCCGCCGACCTCGACTCCGGATCCGCCGCCGACGTCGATGGCGAGGGAGTCCGCATTCCCGGCGTCTCCGACTACGAGATTGAACAGCTCGGCACGCTGGTGGGCGCCGCGGTGCATGCTGCCGGCGCCGACTACGAGCTGACCATGGTGGACGTCGCGAGCGACACTCTGCTCGCTGTCCCGCCTGCCATGGTCCGTGCGCTCGCGGAGCTGCTTGCCTACGAGTCGGATGAAGGGGAGGGCGACGCCGTCGAGCGCGTCGCCGCCGCCTGGGTCGATCAGGAAGACCTTCCGTTCGACGCCCAGGAGGCCTATGGCTACGTCGAGCAGCTCGCGAAGCTCGCGGCCGACGTGGACGACTCCGGCCAGCAGGAGCTCTTTGTGTGGGCCGGCACGTGAGGCCACCCGCGCGAATCGCAAAATGCTCTGTCGGTCTGGCACAATAGTGGGGTACCCGACTGGCGCGGCCCCTCTCTCCGCGTGCGTCGCGTCCACCAGAACCCGCCCGAGTATGGCCCGCCCCACGGGAGCAGAAAGCGCGAGTTCGCCCTTTTTCCAGAAACAGGAGTGACCACAACCGTGGCCGTTAAGATTCGCCTCAAGCGCTTCGGCAAGATGCGCCAGCCGTTCTACCGCATCGTCGTCGCGGATTCGCGCACCAAGCGCGATGGTCGTGCGATCGAGGAGATCGGCAAGTACCACCCGATCGAGGATCCCTCGTTCATCGAGGTCAACTCGGAGCGCGCGCAGTACTGGCTCTCCGTCGGCGCCCAGCCGACCGAGCAGGTCCTCGCCCTCCTGAAGGTGACCGGCGACTGGCAGAAGTTCAAGGGCCTTCCGGGCCAGGAGGGCACCCTCAAGGCGCCCAAGGCCAAGGAGTCCTTCGTGGCTCCCGAGAAGGACTCCGTGATCCGCCCGGAGGCTCCGAAGGCTTCGAAGCCCGCCGACGAGGCCCCGGCCGAGACGACCGAGGCTGAGTAGTTTGCTGGCCGACGCGCTCGAGCACCTCGTCCGTGGGATCGTGGACAACCCCGACGACGTCACCGTGGAGGCGAAGAACAGCCGCCGCGGTGACGTTCTCGAGGTCCGCGTCCACCAGGACGACTTGGGCAGGGTGATCGGCCGGCAGGGCCGGACGGCCCGCGCGCTGCGCACGGTCGTGGCTGCCCTCGCCGAGGGCGATTCGGTACGGGTCGACGTCGTCGACACCGACCGTCGCCGCTAGGCGCCGGACCGGCATCAAATTCAGATCCGAAGGCTCCGGCCCCTCCGCCCGCACGAGACGGCTGAGGGGCCGGGGCTTTTCTGTGCATCAACGTCAGTACGAGGAGAGGAAGACATGCAGGTTCGCGTCGCGCGCATCGGCAAGCCGCACGGCATCCGAGGCGAGGTGACGGCCCAAGTCCTGACGGACTCGCCCGAGGACCGCTTCACCCCAGGCGCCGTGTTCGACGTCGACCCCGCTGCCCAGAGCCCGCTCGCCGTGCGCTCCCTCACCGTGCGCTCCGCGCGCTGGAACAAGGACATCCTCGTGCTGGGGTTCGAAGAGGTCGCCGACCGGAACCGGGCCGAAGAGCTGCGCGGCGCGACCCTCTCGCTCGACACGGACGAGGTCCAGGACGAGGACGACGAGGGCTGGTACGAGCACGAGCTCGTGGGGCTCGAAGTCCGCGTCGACGGTGAACGCGTCGGGACCGTGTCGGCGCTCCAGGTCATGCCGGCCCAAGATCTGCTGGTGATCGAAACTCGACAGGGTGAGGTGCTCGTGCCCTTCGTCGAGGAGATCGTGCCGGAGGTCGACCCCGAGGGCGGCTTCGTCGTCGTCGTTCCTCCGGCGGGCCTCTTCGAGCTCAACGCCGAGCCTTCCAGCGGTGCCGGGGAGACCGAGGACGACGGCGGGAAGGGCGCCTAGATGCGCATCGACGTCGTCAGCATCTTCCCGGAGTATCTGGCGCCGCTGCGACTGTCCCTGCTCGGGCGCGCCCAGACGGACGGCATCCTCGAGCTCGAGGTGCATGATCTGCGCGAGTTCACCAGCGACCGCCACCGCACGGTGGACGACACGCCCTATGGCGGAGGCGCGGGCATGGTCATGAAGCCCGAGCCGTGGGCGCTCGCGCTCGAGGCCGTCCTCGCGGCCCAGACGGCGCGGCGCCACCCAGGCCAGGGGGACGCCCGCCAAGGGGACCCCCGCCAGAGCGATCCGCCCACGCTTATCGTTCCCTCGCCGGCGGGCGAGGTCTTCACCCAGTCGCTCGCGTACGAGCTCGCCGAGGAGCCGACGCTGGCCTTCGCCTGTGGCCGCTACGAAGGCATCGACGAGCGGGTGCTCGAGTGGGCGGCGCCGCGGTTCCGCGTCCGGCCGGTGAGCCTCGGCGATTACGTGCTGAACGGCGGCGAGGTCGCCGTCATGGCCATGGTCGAGGCGATCGGCCGGCTCCTCCCTGGAGTCGTGGGGAACCCCGAGTCGCTCGTGGAGGAGTCCCACTCCGACGGTCTCCTCGAGTACCCCGTCTACACCAAGCCTTCCTCGTGGCGGGGACTGGACGTTCCGGAGGTCCTCCTGAGCGGCAACCACGGGCGCATCGCGAAGTGGCGCCGGGAGCAGCAGCTGCGGCGAACGGCGTCGCGCCGGCCTGAGCTGCTCGAGGGAGTCGACGCGTCCCAGTTCAGCGGAGGCGAGCGGGAAGTGCTCCGCGAGCTCGGGTACGGCGTGGACGACAGCGGGCGGCTCGCGCGCGCTTGACGGACGCGGGCTCGAACGGACAGCCGCTTGCCCGACCGCGAGTGCGCACAACAGCGGCTTGCCCGACCGCGAGTGCGATTCGCGCGTCGAGGGCGGCCCGTGGCAAAATGGAGCGTTGCGCCCGCCGGGCTCGGACTCTGCCACAGGGGAGCCGGCCAACGGCTGGGGCGTCCCGCTTCCGGGCCAATCCGGCGGGCGGGTGAGAGCACGGGCCCTCTGGGCCCGCGACTGAAGCGATTGACCTGTGGCAGTCGCCAGGAGAAGCATCATGCATCAACTTGACGCTGTCGACGCCGCCTCCCTGCGCTCCGACATCCCGACCTTCGCCCCGGGCGACACCATCAAGGTGCACGTCAACATCATCGAAGGCAAGAACTCCCGCGTCCAGGTCTTCCAGGGCTTCGTCGTCGGCCGTCAGGGCCACGGCGTCCGTGAGACCTTCACGGTCCGCAAGGTTTCCTTCGGTGTGGGTGTCGAGCGTACGTTCCCGGTTCACTCCCCGATCATCGACAAGATCGAGGTCGTGACGAAGGGTGACGTGCGCCGCGCGAAGCTCTACTACATGCGCGAACTCCGCGGTAAGGCCGCGAAGATCAAGGAGAAGCGCGACTACAGCTCCTCCAAGTAAACCTGTTGGTGAGCCTTATGGCCTCCACCGCTGACGCGTCGTGACCGCTCAGGCCGACACCGACCGCAGCACCCGGTCCGAGCGCCGGCCCAGGCTTCTGGGCTGGCGCTCGGCGCTTCTCGGCGTCGTCGTCGCGCTCATCGTGTGGAGCCTCATCCGGGCGTTCGTGGTCGACGTCTTCTATATCCCCACAGGGTCGATGGAGCCTCTGCTCCAGCCCGGGGACCGGATCGCGGTCTCGCGCACGGCGTTCGCGTCAAGGCCGATTGCGCGCGGCGATGTGGTGGTCTTCGACGGGCGCGGCTCGTTTGCGCCGCTCGAGAGCGGTCGCGGCTGGCTCGGCGACGCGCTTCAGGGCATGGGGGAGTGGCTCGGGATCGTTCCCAACGAGACCGTCTACGTCAAGCGGGTTATCGGAGTCGCCGGCGACCACGTCGCGTGCTGCAGCCCCGACGGACGGCTCACCGTGAACGGGAAACCAGTCGACGAGCCCTATCTGTACCCCGGAGACGCTCCGAGCACGATGAAGTTCGATGTCGTCGTGCCTGCGGGGCGTCTGTGGCTCCTCGGGGACCATCGGTCCGATTCCGTGGATTCCCGCGCCCTCCTCGGGGCGCCGGGAGGCGGACTCATCCGTACTGACCGTGTGATCGGCCAGCCCGTCGCCATTCTGTGGCCCCTTGATAGATTGGGGCCGATGACCACCACTCCGAAGGAGGTCCGGTGACCCACGGGGCCGAGACAGGACCGCACGACGCCGACCAGGGCCCCGCCGCCGAGGATCCGCAGGATCGGATGGACGACGCGCAGGATCCCGTCGACACCGTCCGCGAGCGCAAGCCCCGCCGAGGGGGACTGCTTTCCTGGATCCGGGAGATCGCGCTCATCCTCGTGATCTCGATCGTCCTCTCCTTCGTCATCAAGACGTTCTTCTTCAAGGCGTTCTACATCCCATCGGAGTCGATGGTGCCGACGCTCGAAGAGAACGACCGGATCTTCGTGAACCTCATGGTGCCGCGGAACTTCGGCCTCCAGCGCGGGGACGTCATCGTCTTCAAGGACACCAAGGGGTGGCTGCCGCCGTCGACGGACGGGGTGCAGAACTGGTTCCAGAAGAGCCTCGAGTTCATCGGGCTGCTTCCGGACACCTCGCAGCAATACCTCATCAAGCGGCTCATCGGCCTCCCCGGAGACCACGTCGTCTGCTGCGATGCACAGCAGCGGATCACGGTCAACGGTGTCGCGCTCGTCGAGCCGTACGTCAACCCAGCCGAAGTGCCGCGCCCCGTGCCGTTCGACGTCGTCGTTCCAGCCGGCGACGTGTGGGTCATGGGGGACAACCGCAACCACTCGTCGGACTCGCGGTTCCACAACGCCGCCCAGCCCGGCAACGGCTTCATTGACGAGAAGGACATCGAGGGTCAAGCTGTCGTTATCGCCTGGCCGCTCAATCGGCTGGGGACGTTGAGCAACTACCCCAGCACTTTCTCGTCTATTCCCGCACCCCATTGACATGACAGCCCTTGAGTCCGCCCGCGTCCGGCAGCCGTCGCGCAAGCCCGCGGCCCCCGCCCCCACACTTCGATACGTCCGTCAGCTCGCCCTCGAGCACGGTCCGCTCGTCGCCGGGTGCGACGAGGTCGGTCGTGGTGCCCTTGCCGGACCTGTCAGCGTCGGTGTAGTCGTGGTCGACGCGCGTCGCGTAAGGACGAGGACCGTCCTGCGGGACAGCAAGCTGCTGACCCCGGAGAAGCGGGTCGAGCTCCTACCGCTCGTGCGCTCGTGGGGTGTGGCCAGTGCAGTGGGCCATGCGAGTGCTGACGAGATCGATGCGTACGGTCTCATGGAAGCCCTTCGGCTTGCGGGCACCCGCGCTCTCGCGGAGATCGCGTCCGCCGGCGTCTTCCCCGACGTCGTCCACTTGGACGGAAACTACGACTGGCTCGGCCGGGCGGGCCAGGGCGCGCTCTTCGGCGACGCGGCTGCCCCGCCCCTGACGCCGGTCCGGACGATGATCAAGGCAGATCTGAAATGCCAGGCCGTGGCTGCCGCGAGCATCCTTGCCAAGGTGGAGCGGGACACCATCATGACGCAGCTTGGCTCCGAGGACAGGCGGTACGGGTGGGCCGTCAACAAGGGGTACGCGACGCCCGAGCACCGCGCAGCACTCCTCGCATTCGGGCCGACGGCGTGGCACCGGCGCAGCTGGAATCTCGAAGGCGGCGCCGGGCTCCTCGAGGACGATGGGAAGATGGAACTATGAGCGCTGAAGACCTCGAGAACTACGAGACGGACATGGAGCTCCAGCTCTACCGCGAGTACCGTGACGTCGTCTCGCTGTTCAGCTACGTCGTGGAGACGGAGCGTCGGTTCTACCTGGCCAACCACGTCGACCTTCAAGCCCGGTCTGCAGACGGTGAGGTCTACTTCGATCTGACCCTCCAGGATGCCTGGGTCTGGGATGTCTACCGCAGCGCCCGTTTCGTGAAGAGCGTCCGCGTCATCACGTTCAAGGACGTCAACGTCGAGGAGCTTCCGAAGGTGGAGGACCTCGCGCTTCCCAAGGATGGCCTCGGGACATGATCCAGGGCGCAGCTTTGGCCCTCCACACCGATAGAAGCGGCGTTTCCCCCACATAGCTTGTGGCCTCGAGCCCACGTTTGGGACTGGCCGGGCAAGCTGGCTTCATGAGGGCGAAGGACAGACTCGGGCAGCGCGGCGAGCGGCTTGCCGAGGACTACCTGAAGGCGAGCGGGGCCGTGATTCTGGACCGCAATTGGCGGTGCCGGGACGGCGAGCTGGACCTCGTGGCGCTCGACGGTGCGGTGCTCGTGGCAGTAGAGGTGAAGTCCCGCTCGTCGTGGGACTTCGGCCACCCGTTCGAGGCGGTCGACGACGCGAAGCTCGCGCGGGTGGCACGCCTTGCCGCCGCGTGGGCCAGGGAGCATCGACTGCAGAGCGCTCGGCGCCGGGTCGACGTGATCGCCGTGACGGGGCCGGAGAAGGCCTCTCCGCTGGTGGAGCATCTGCGGGGTGTGGCGTGAGCGGGGTTGGGCGCGCGCTGGGCATCGGGTTGGTGGGCCTCAACGGGTTCGTGGTGGAGGTCGAGGCGGACATCGGCCAGACCCTCCCCGCATTCGTGCTGCTGGGTTTGCCGGACTCGGCGCTGAACGAGGCGAAGGAGCGGGTGAGGTCTGCCGCGCAGAACTCGGGCCTGCCGTTGAGCCGGCGCAAGATCACGGTCAATCTGATCCCGGCTTCGCTGCCGAAGCGCGGGACGGCGTTCGACCTCGCGATCACTGTGGCGGCGTTGGCGGCTGCGGGGGACATTCGCCCTCCCGCGGATGCCGTGTTCGTCGCGGAGCTGGGCTTGGACGGGCGGCTGAGGCCGGTTCAGGGGGTGCTGCCGGCTGTCATGGCTGCGGTCCGCGCCGGATACCCGGACGTCGTTGTCGCATCCGCGAATGAGGCGGAGGCCCGCCTTGTGCCGGGGGCGCGCGTGCGCGGCTATGAGAGCCTCGGAAGCCTCGCGCTGGACCTTGGCGCGGACCCGCTCAACGTGGTTCTCCCCGAAGAGGCGGGGCCGGGCGCTTCGGCTGGTCAGGCGGGGGAGGGCGACGGCGCGGCGCCGCCCCCGCGGTCGGCGCCGGATCTGCGTGACGTCGCGGGGCAGCACGAGGCGCGGGCTGCGCTCGAGGTTGCGGCGGCCGGAGGGCATCACCTATTGATGCTCGGTCCGCCGGGGGCGGGCAAGACGATGCTGGCCGAGAGGCTTCCGGGGATCCTTCCCGATCTCGACGATGAGGCGGCGATGGAGGTCACGGCGATCCACTCGCTCTCGAGCCACCCGAGCGCGACCCGCGAGCTCGTGAGGCGTCCCCCGTTCGAGAGCCCACACCACACGGCGAGCCCGGCGGCGATCGTCGGCGGGGGCGCTGGGATCGCGCGTCCCGGCGCGGCGTCACGCGCGCATCGCGGCGTGCTGTTCCTCGACGAGGCGCCGGAGTTCCATCGGAACGTCCTCGATTCCTTGCGTCAGCCTCTCGAGAGCGGCGTAGTCAGCATCGACCGCGCCGCGGGCACGGCAGCTTATCCGGCCCGGTTCCTGCTCG
>NZ_DAIUJO010000119.1:0-10350 GCF_036848755.1 Sinomonas sp.
CCCCGCCACTCCCCCACCACCGCCGAGACCGCCCGTCAGGGGCGCCTCTCGCGCACGACCGCCGAAAAGGCCCTGGAGGAGATGGCCGCCTACCGCATGGTCCACCGCGACCAGGACGGCCTCTGGCACATCACCGCCACCACAAGCCTTGCCCAGCTCGCCCACCGCCTCGGCGCCGACCAGGAGGTCGCCGCCCAGATCACCCTCCACCGCCAACAGCGCGCCCAATGGCACGCCTGGCTCGAGCGCCACAACCCCGGCCAGCAGCTCACCGAAGCCGACCTCTACGACCCCGAAACCGACGAACACTGGATCCCCCCAGACGACGCTGCCATACCCGCGGGTCTCTGGCGCATCGCGGCGGCTTAGGATCCGTTTTCTTCCTACTCTCAATTCGAGAAGGGAATCCTGATTCTTGCAGACCATTTAGTCTTAATAGCGCTGTCCGCTCTAATAGAGGGGCTGCATACAAAGGTTTTTGTGAGGCCTGATCGACCTATTAGTTCTAATAGGGTCAGTGGGGTCAATAGGGCGAACAGGTCAGCGCCACGCGGCAGCGTGACCACGTTCTGGGCTAGTGCGGGAAATTTGTCGCCATTAGCCCTAAAAGTTCTATTAGAACCTGACTCTTGAGCGGCGCCTTGATCCGCACACTGACGCGGAAGTCTCCCATTCTGCGAGGTCTGATCGACCTATCAGTTCTAATAGGGACAGTGGGGTCAATAGGGCCATGGGGGCACCGACACGCGGCGGCGTGACCCCGTTCTGGGCCAGGGAAGGGACTACTGTCGCCATTAGAGCTAAAAGCGCCATAGAACCTAGTGGGGCTGACAGGGCTATGAGCCCTGTCAGGCTCCATGGAGGACGGGAAGGAGATGACGTGCCGCAGGTAGTCGCCGTCGTGAATCAGAAGGGCGGGGTCGGTAAGACCACCGAGACAATAAACCTTGCCCGAGTGGCAGCCAACGAAGGCCTCAGAACCCTCGTCGTGGACGCGGATCCCCAGGGGAACTGTTCGGGAATCCTGCTGGAGGATGTTGCAGCCGACGACCTCACTTTGGCTGATGTGCTTCTCGGCGAACCTGTCAAGGAAGTTCGGCGGGAGGGCGCGTGGGCGGGCATCGATGTGGTTCCGGGCAACAGCAACATCAGTAAAGCGGTGATGATGCTCGCGGGGGAGCACGGGCGGGAGATGAGGCTGCGCGAAGCCCTCGATCCGGTCGGGGAAATGTACGATCTCGTGCTGGTCGACTGCGCGCCGAGCCTGGAGCTGCATACGGTCAACGCGCTGGCAGCAGCGGACCGGGCGCTCGTCGTGACAACGCCGGGGAAGTTCTCCCTCGACGGCATGTCCGAACTCGAGAAGTCGGTGGCCAGTGTTGTCCGCTACTACAACCCGCTTCTCACGGTGGCAGGTGTCGTCGTCGTCCAGGCCCGGGCAACGCTTACCCATAGGGCATGGTTCGGCGACCTCGAACAGTCATCGCCGTGGCCGATCATCAACCCAAGGATCCCGTATTGGGATGTCATCCAGTCTGCCCAGGAGGCTGGGCTCGGCCTCGACGAGTGGACTGCTGATCGACAGCGGGGCCGTGAGGTCTACGAGATGTACGCGCGCCACTTCAGCGCACTGACAGGCATGTCCCTGCGGAGCCATCTTGAAAAGGCCTTCCCCTCTCACGACTACGCCCACATGGAGGGCTGACTATGGCAGGACGACCAGAACGCAAGCGGAGCGCCCTCGGTGCAGCGCATCCTATCGAGGCTCGCGAGAGCGTCCTCGCCCCGGCGCCGACTCCGAGGGAGGCTTCGAGCATGCCGTCAGCTTCGGCGCCTGAGCCGACGTTGCACGCAGTCAAAACCCAAGAGCCCGCTCCTGCAGCGGAGCCCACGAGCACTCCGATTCGTAAAGCCGGCTTCTATGCAGACCTTGACACGATCGCCCGTATACGGGCCGCCTGGTACTACACACCGCCCGCGTCGGGGGAGCGCGAGGAGTCCCTCTCGGACTTCCTCCTCGCAGCAGCATTGGACCGGATGGAAGAGCGCCAACGCAAGTACAACGGGGGCGAAGAGTTCCCCCCCGTCCCTGCAGGGAAGATCGCCCGCGGCCGACGCTGAACTCGGAATGAAGGGCTGTTGGAACTAATATCGCTATTAGTCCTAAATCACCCCCATTCGGTGGAACGCGCAAAGCCGGGCGTACCACTGGGGGCGCAGGATGGGTGCGATGAGGCGGTGGACGGGCGGGGGAGGGGACGGAACACCAGCTGAGGGTCCTCCAGATACTCGACAAGGCCCGGCCGGGGGCGAAGGGGCTGTTCAGGGCTGGGGCAGGCGCAGGGCGGGTTCCGGCATGCGCAGGGCGGGTCCGGGCGCGCGCCGTGCGGAGGCGACGGCGGGGACGCCGGGGGGCAGGTGCGGGATGGCGCCCGGGGGGGTGTGGAAGAGCCAGAGCGAGAGGGCGCGGTAGCCTTCCCAGTCCCCTTCGCGCACCTTCAGCGACACTGTCTGGAAGCCCTGGGCGGGGCTGAATGCCCTGACCACCTCGAGCGGGACGGCCTCGGCCCTGGGCAGCCCGACCAGGACGGTGCCGGCGGGCGGGACGGTTCCGGCGGGCGCCCTCGCCGAGATGCCGCCGACGGAGATGTCCAGCAGGGATCCCTGAACCCCGTCAAGGGACAGGGGGGCCTCGACGACGATGCGGTGTGCGTTGCGGCGGGAGGTGGCGTACCGTTCGGAGCGGATCCTGCCCAGGCCCAGGCCCAGGACTGCGAAGCCCAGCAGCAGCCAGGTGCCCGCGGCTGCGGTGGAGGCGGTCGTCGCGCGCCAGGGCACCCACCCGGCGGTCCCTGCGGCGGCGTAGAGGACGAGTGCGCCCGCGAGGACGAGCAGTGCCAGGAGGATCCGGGGCGGGCGGCCTTTCGAGCGCCGGTCCGCGGCGCCCTTGGGGGTGACCTCGAACGCGAGGGTCCTGCGGGTCACGAGCCACCACAGGCAGGCCAGCCCGATCGGGATCCTGAACACGCGCAGGGCGAAGGCGGTCGGCCAGTGGATCTGGCGGCGCATCAGGCGCTTGGCCCCCCACAGGCGCACCGAGAAGGTCAGTGCGAACACGGCCCCGAAGGCCACCGGGTCCGCTGTGGAGGTCCTGGCCCCCGAGAGCAGGACTGCGGCGGGGACCATGAAGCCGACGAGGGTGGCGATGCCCTCGAGCCACCAGAGGGTCCCGTTGAGGTACTCGCGGTAGTCCCGCCAGGACATCCACCGCTTGGGCGCCCACAGGTGCTCCCTGACCAGGATCTGCATGGCGCCCAGGCCCCACCGCCGCCGCTGGAGGAGGTACTGCTCGGGCGTCGCCGGGGCCAGGCCGAGGGCCAGCGCCTGGTGGTGGTAGACCGTCCTCCAGCCGCCGCGGATGAGCTTGAGGGTGGTGTGCATGTCCTCGGTGATCGTCTCGGTGGCCACCCCGCCGACCTCCCGGAGGGCCTGGACCCGCAGGAGCGCGGTGGACCCGCACCAGAAGGGCCCGGCGCCGGCGGCGTCGCGTGCCCTCATCTGGACGTTGAAGAACAGGCCCTGCTCCCCGGTGATCCCGTCGTCGTCGAAGGCGCCGGAGTTGTAGAAGTTCTGCGGGCACTGCACCAGTGCGATCCCGGGGTCCTCGAACCAGCCCAGGGTCGAGGCCAGGAAGCCCGGCAGCGGCACGTGGTCGCAGTCCAGGACCGCGACGACGTCGATGCCGCCCAGGCCGGCGGCCTCCTCGTCGGCCATCAGCCCCAGGGCGTGGTTGAGGTTCCCGGCCTTGGCGTGGTCGTGGACGTCCCGGCGCACGTAGCGCGCGCCGTAGGCCAGGCACATCTGCTCGACCCAGTCCCGGTCCCCGTCGTCCAGGACCCAGGTCTGGTGGGCCGGTTCCAGGCGGCAGGCCGCGGCCACGGTCGGGGCCAGGACCTCCAGCGGCTCGTTGTAGGTGGGTATGAGCACCGCGACCCGGACCGTGCACTCCTCGGGGCGGACAGGGGCGGGCGCACGGCTGTCGATGTTCCACAGCATCACCGCGTTCACCACCACTCCGGCCAGGGGAAGCGCCTCGAACCCCAGGAGGAGGCCGGCCGCGGTCAGGTCCTGCCCGCCGGCCGGAAGGGTGAAGAGGACTCGCCAGAGCAGGTAGAGGCAGAGGGCGAGGGCAGCAGCGGCGCCGCCCACCCGCGCCATCCGCCTCGACCACGGCTCCTCGGGCCCGGGAGGGCCCAGCTGCTCCGCCCAGCCCGCGAGACCCGCCCGGGGCAGGTCCTCCAGGCCGAGGCGCCGCCGCCGGCCCGTCATCGACCGGCCGTCCGTGCCGGGCCGCGACCGGACTGCCTCGCACACCGCATACCGCCCCCTGGATTTCGTCACATGATCCGGCCCCAGCGGCCACCCTCCGGTCCAAGGCAGGCAGGATCGCAGGGCCACAAGGATGCTAGCCGACGCCGGCGTGCCCTGCGGACTCCAGCGCCCCGGCCGCCGTTCCGCGACGGGCCGAGGGTGCCGCGGCTCCCCCCGCGGCCATTCCCTCCGGCAGATCGAGCGTGTCGGATCGGAGCCCGGTCCTCCACAGCGGCCCGGTCCAATGGCTGATCCGGGGCGCCGGTTCTGCCGGGAGCGGTGACGCTGGGTCTCCGGCAGGGCTGACGGGGGCCTGCGGGCTGGTGGTGGAAGGCTTCCGGGGGCGGCAAGTCCCCTCAGCGGTGGAGGCGGGTCAGGACGGCGCGCACCGGCGGGCACATCCAGGGCGCCCGGCATTCTGGGCACAGGCCCGTCTCGTCCTCGGCGGGCAGGTGCCGGACGAGGATCCCCTTGAGGTGCTCGGCCTCGACCGTGTCCAGCTGTCCGCCGTCTTCGAGTCCGCCGAGGCGCCCGAACATCCCCTCGGTCACGGCCAGTGCCTCCGCTGCGGTCGCCATCCGTCCCAGCCTACGCCCGTGGACCCGGGCCCCGGTGGCCCGGGTCCACGGGCGTTGGTCCTCAGGCGGGGCGGAGGCGCCGGTTGGCCAGGAGCAGGGCGGTCATCTCCTCTGCGGGCACGGGCCTGCAGAAGAGGTATCCCTGGCCGCTGGAAGCGCCCAGGGCCGCGGCGATCTCGGCCTGTTCGGGGGTCTCGATGCCTTCGACCACGGCCGAGAGCCCGCAGGCGCGGACCAGGTCGATCACGGACTTGAGGACTCGGCGCTGCTGGAGGTCCTCGGTGAGGTTCCCCAGCAGGCTCCGGTCGATCTTCACCCGGTGGGCGGGCAGTCGGCGGAGGTAGGCGATGGAGGAGTAGCCGGTGCCGAAGTCGTCGATGTCCAGGCCCACTCCGAGGCGGGCGAGGCCGTTGAGGGAGTAGAGGTCGGTCTCGTTCCCGGTGACGAAGGATGCCTCGGTCAGCTCGAGGACCAGCCGGCGGGGGGCGATGCGGGCCTGGGCGAGGGCGAGCCGGACCTGGTCGAGGTAGTCGAGGTTCTGCAGGTTCGCGGGCGTGATGTTCACGCTGAGGGTGAAGTCCTCGCCCGGGCCGCCGGTCTCCTGCCATGCGCTCAGCTGGGCCAGGGCGCTGTCCAGGACGGCCCTGTCGAGCTCGACGGCGATGTCCAGCTCCTGCGCGAGCGGGATGAACGCATCCGGTGGGACGGGGCCGAAGCCAGGGCGTGTCCAGCGGGCGAGCGCTTCCACGCCCTCGATGCCCAGCAGGCTCCCGGGCGGGGATGCCGGGAGCCTGACGATCGGCTGGTAGACCACTTCCAGGCTCCGGGCGCGCACCGCCTCTGCCAGGTCGTTCCCGAGCGCGCGGCGGGCCTGGAGGGCGTGGAGCATGAAGGGTTCGAAGGCCCTGACCGGCTCGGAGGGGTCGCACGCGGCCGCGCTCAGGGCTACCCCGGCGTCGCGGATGATGTCCTCCGGGGCCTGGCCGGCCTCGGCGGCGCGGATCCCGATGCTCAGGGCCGTCCGGACGGGCGTCGGGGCGGATCGGAGGCGCCGGAAGGCCCGGTGGAGGTCCTCGGCGGCCAGGCGTGCCTGGGCCGGCCCGGCGGCGGCGAGCAGGACGGCGAAGCTGTCCAGGCGGAATCGCACGACGAGGCCGTCGTCCCCGGCGGTCTGGGCCATCCGGTGCTGGATCCAGTCCATCACCCGGTCCGCTTCCGCGCGGCTGCCGACGTGCTCGAGGCGCTCGTACGAGTCGAGCTCGACCAGCAGCAGGGCCGGACGCGGGGAGCCGGTCTCCTCGCTCCGGGCCAGGGCGTCGTCGAGGGCCAGGGCGAGGAGCCGCCGAGGGTCGTTCCAGATCAGCGGAGCCGGCAAGATCCTCGTCCCCCATCCCCGTGGATCGACTGCAGCAGGGCACAGCGCAGGGGTGCCCTGCCGGCCACTCTACTAGGGTCGGCCGCGGTCCGCGGGCAGGCCGCAGGCCGGGGCCCAGTGCGCTCCTGCGAGGGCGTGGGCCACGGCGGGGCCTGACAGGGGCCCGGCGACCGCGGGGCCGGAGGCGGCCTCGACTCCGAGGCCGCGCAGTGCCTGCAGCTGCTGGGCCCGGCGGACCTCCGAGGCGCCCACCCGCATTCCCAGGGCGTGCGCCGTGTTCACGATGCCCGCCACGATGGCGGCGTCGACGGGATCGGCCTCCACCCGCGCGGTCAGGGACGGGTCGAGCCTGAGCACGTCGAACGGCAGCGACCGCAGCACCGCCAGGGTGGCGCCGTCGCTGCCATAGCCGTCGAGCCCGACCTGGACGCCGAGCGCGCGGAGCCCGTCGAGCTGCTCCCGGGCCCGGGGCAGCTCGGGCGGCGCGAGGCGGCCGATCACATCGATCCTCAGCCGGGCCGGGGGGATCCGGTGGGATGCCAGCGCGGCGGCGACGTCGGCGGCCACGAGCCCGCTCGCGAGCCAGCCGGGGGAGGCCTGGAGGGCCGCCTGCCAGGCGTGTCCTGCGAGGGCCCACTCCCGGAGCTGGTCGCACACCCTCTCCAGCAGCCACCTCCGCACGGTGACGGCCTGCCCGCTGCGCTCGGCGAGGGGGACGAACTCGCCAGGGCTCACCGTCCCCAGCTCCGGGTCCTCCCACCGCAGCCTGGCCTCGAGCACCCGGCAGGAGCCGGAGCCCAGGTCCAGCGCCGGCTCGTAGAGCACGCTCAGCGCGTACTCCTCGAGCGCCCCCAGCAGACGGCGGCGGATCTGCGCCGCGCGGCCGAACGGGTCCTCTCCGTCCCCGCTGATGCGCTGGAGGCGCTGCTTGCCGGAGCGCTTCCCGGCCAGCATCGCCCCGTCGGCCCGGCGGAGCAGGGCCTCCAGCGGCCCGAGCTCCTCGTCCGCAGGGACCTCCTCGGCCATGGCAAGGCCGACGGTCGCGGAGAGCTGCATGGTGTGCCCGTCGTGGGAGAACGGGCGCTGGGCCGCTTCCAGGACCCGCCGGGCGGCCGCGCACGCGTCCGATTCGCCCACCCCGGCCAGCAGGACCACGAACTCGTCTCCCCCCAGCCGGGCGGCTGCGTCGCCCGCGCGGAGGCTGGCCCGGAGCCGGCGGGCGAACTCCGCCAGCACCGCGTCGCCGACGTCGTGGCCGTGGGTGTCGTTGACCGGCTTGAAGTCGTCCAGGTCGATGTAGAGCAGGGCCGTGCGTGCCGGGTCCGAGCGCGCCAGGAGGGAAGCGCCCCGCTCGGTGAGCCAGCGCAGGTTCGGAAGGCCGGTCAGCGCATCGTGCCAGGCCGCGTGGCGGAGCGAGGCGGAGAGGCGCTCGAAGATCTGCGAGACAGTCACCAGGCGCGGACCTCCTGCCCCCACGACCAGCAGGTCCTCGTACCTGGCGGGCTCGGGCCGGCTCAGCACCAGCACCGCCGCGTCCTCCACCGTCGTCCCGGCATCCACCACCGTGAGGCGCCCTTCGGGGACGAGCTCGCCTGCGGTGCTGCGGGCGTGCAGGGCGCGGCCGTAGCCCAGGCGCCCGGAGAGGCGGTCCGCCAGGTGCTGGCGGGTCAGGAGGAAGTGCTCCCCGGTCGCGGCGTCCACCACGGCGACTCCGCGGGCGCCCCCGTCCATGCGGAACATCGCGTCCACCTCCGGGACCGGCAGGTCCCCGGGCACCGAGGGAACCTCGCTGCCGAGCTCGCCGACCCTCTGGCCCGGGGAAGGCGCCCCAGCGGGATCAAGGACCCCGCAGCCCACGCTCTCGCCGCCCATGCACAGACCTCCGACGCTTCGAAGAACGCGGGCCGTCCCCGCATGCGCCCCCTGCTGTGGGACCAGCCCGAGCAGAACCGCCCACATCCTGCGGAGGCGGGCGGCGCTTCGGCCGAGGACCACATCCCCCTTCTGCAGTCTAGCGCCGGGGCACAGCCGCCCAGGACCGGGCAGAGGGCCCCCTCACGTCCATCCCCGGGCGGGACGGACGGGAGCCTGCGATGGCGCGGCGATGCCCCGGCTGCTTCATCCGGGCACGAGGAGTTCCCCTCCGGCTTCCTCCTTCGCCGCTGCGCTCGACCACTGGGAAGGGCGGGAGCTCGAGTGCAACGGCGCCGGCCGCCGTCCCAGCAGGAAGGACCGGCGGACCCGAACAGCCGGTGGTCCGTATGCCGCTCGGCGGATCAGTCGAACAGGTCGCGTTCGTGGATGAGCCCGGGGGGAGCCTCCCGCGAGGCCTCGACGGTGAAGGTCCGGGCATCGAGCCGGGTCACGAGGACTCCGGTGCCGAGGCGGCTGGCAGCGGCAACGGCCGCCTCGGCTTCCCTGTCCAGGGCGGCCTCGAGCTCGTGCCGGTCGGCGACGGTGAAGGTCTTGGAGTAGGCGGTCTCAGGTCCGGGCATTGGTCCTC
The DNA here is from genome assembly GCF_036848755.1 of Sinomonas sp. Classification (NCBI taxonomy): domain Bacteria; kingdom Bacillati; phylum Actinomycetota; class Actinomycetes; order Micrococcales; family Micrococcaceae; genus Sinomonas; species Sinomonas sp. The sequence continues at coordinate 8,828 of NZ_DAIUJO010000119.1, forward strand.
GGCTTCATGGCGTTGCGGACAGGGGCGGTGTGGCGTTTTCCTTGTGGTGGGGCGGCGGCGCTGCCATGTCCAACGTTCCGAGGATACCGGTGGGGGCGCCCGGCTGAAGGTCCTTGGGGGGGTGTCCCTATGGGTTTAGTCAAGCGGCGGCGGGCAAGGTCCGGGGTGTGCGGGGTGTGTAGAGGGTGCCGTTGCGGAGCATGGAGTGGATGACGTCGCAGCGGCGTCGTGCGAGGCACATGACGGCGGCGTTGTGCTTCTTCCCCTCGGCGCGCTTGCGCTGGTAGTAGGCCGCGGAGTCGGGGTCGCAGTTCGATGCGACCCATGCGGAGCGGAAGAGGGCGTTCTTGAGCTGCTTGTTCCCGGACCGGGCTGGGTGCTCGCCGCGGATCGACTTGCCCGAGCGGCGGGTGACCGGGGCGATGCCAGCGTACGCGGCAAGGTGCGCTGCGGAGGGGAAGGCGGAGGCGTCGCCGATGGCCAGGAGGATGGTCGCTGCGGTCTTGGTCCCGACTCCTGGCATCGAGATCAAGACCTCGCGAAGAGGGAAGTCATCGAGCAGCCTCTCGACCTCGCCTGCGAGCTCGGCCCGCTCTGCCTTGAGCGATTTGATCGAGGCGGCGACGCGCGGGATGACGGTCTCGACCGCCTCGGTGCCGATCACCGTCACGCTCTGCTGCTCAAGCGCCGCGAACACGTCATCGACGAGCCCATCCACGCCGCGGTGCTTGGTCTTCCGCGCCCACGCCCGGACCTTGGCCGCTCCGGCCTTGCGGAGCCCGGTGGGGCCGCCGTAGCGGACGAGCAGGTCCAGGGAGAGCTGGTTGGTCAGCCTCGTGCCGGCGAAGACGCGCTCGAGCGCCGGGTGGATCTGCAGCAGCAGGGACCTCAGGCGGTTGATCGAGCGGGTGCACTCACGGGCGAGGTCGTCGTCGTAGCCGGAGAGCACCTTCAGCGAGGCCAGGACCTCGCTGTCGCGGTCGACGGCCCGGAGCGTGTCGGGCATCTTCAGCGCGCAGGTGGCGATCACGTAGGCGTCTCGGGCGTCGGTCTTCGCGTCCCCGGGCATGAGCTGGGCGGCCTTGCGCATGGCCAGCCCCGGCAGGTAGGCGACCTGGCAGCCGCAGTCCCTCGCGACTGCGACCGCGAGGGCTCCGATCGTGTTGGGCTGGTCGACGACCACCAGCACCGTCCCGTGCGCCTGAAGGCTGGTGAAGACCTCGCGGAGCTTGGCCTCGTCCTGCGGGAGGGGCTTGTCGAACAGGCGCGTGCCGTCGGCTCCGAGGGCGCACGCGTGGTGCTCCTCCTTGCCGACATCCAGGCCGCACCAGACGGCGATGCCGCTTGTGTCCACCACTTCTCCAGCCACCGGTCTCGGGTCTCCTTTGCAGGGCAGGTCCGGGCCGCTGTCACGACGCCCGGTCCTGGCACCCACATTACGAAGAGACCTGAGCCCGGAGGAGCTCGGCCGCGTCCCTATCAGCAGTCACCCGACGTCTCTGCGCCCGGCGACATCACCCCCC
>NZ_DAIUJO010000120.1:0-10274 GCF_036848755.1 Sinomonas sp.
GCGAGCGCCTCTGCCCATCCTCGCCGTCGTTCGTCGCCCGTCTCCGATCCCCGCGGCCACCCTACGAAGGCGATGTCACGGTGGCCCAGTTCCAGGAGGTGCCTCGTTGCCTGCGCTGTCCCCGCGGCGCCATCGACGTCGATCCAAGCGTGGCCCGTGGAGTGGGCCGCCTGCTGTCCGGCGGCTGTGCCGTCGCTCGGCCACGGCCGTCCGAAGACCGAGAAAGGGGTGCCGTGGTCAGTGAGCCACTGGTAGCGGACATCGTCACGGTGAGTTTCGATGAGGATGAAGGCGTCGACTGAACGGGTCTGGGTCAGGCTCGAGAACTGCCTCAGCTCCGCTTCATCCGAGTCCGCCGTGTAGAGCATGATGCGGCACCCCCGCCGATCGGCCTCCGCGGACAGGGCATGGAGGAACGTGTCGAGCACGGCCCCTCCGATACCGTCCCGGACCCGGTCGAGCCGATAGGCGAGGACTCCGGAGCGAGCGGTGCGCATCTGCCGCGCGGCAGCGCTGCGCACGTATCCCGTCTCTTCGATGGTGGCGAGGACTCGCTTGAGAGTGTCCGGCTGGAGCCGCTCGGGGTTGTTGAGGGCGTTGGAGACCGTCTGCCGCGAAACGCCCGCGAGGAGCGCGACGCTCGAGACCGTGGGGCGGAAGGCAGCTGGCGAAGGATCTGCTCCGTTCATGCACTGCTCCATCCGCCATTGGACTTCCTGAACCCGAGCATTCGCGGGGTTTTGATTGATCAAAAGAGCGCTGCATCAATCGTCGGCAGTGCCCAGAGGTGTGTCAAGCGTCACATCTCGGCCGGCGTGGACGGCGTCGCGAACGCGGGAAGTGCTGGGGCGGCTGTTCGCCGAACAAATCGACGATGAGTACGCGCCCGGGGGTCGCTGTGGGGGACAGCTCCACACCGGACGCGCATTTAATTGTATGGCTGTTCTGAGGGTTCTGTCGCCTCTTGAGCGTCCTCTCCATGGTGGTGGCGGAGCTCCCGCGCGTGGCGGATGTCGTTCTCGGCCTGCTCCTCGCGTCGGTCGATCTTCTCGGTCGACTTCGGCGGGAGCTGGATCGACTTCTCCGCTGGGATGCCAGCCTGCAGCTCCCGGCCGCGCTCGACCTCGGCGTCGAACTCCGCGCCGAACAGAAGGGACAGATTGAGCAGCCACACCCACAGGAGCAGGATGATGACGCCGCCCAGAGCGCCGTAGGTCTTGTTGTAGTGGCCGAAGTTGCCCACATAGAAGCCGAACGCGAGGGTGGCGAGCGCGAAGATGACGAGCGCGATGAGCGACCCCATGCTCATCCACCGGAACCTGGGCTGCCTGACGTTCGGTGTGAAGTAGTACAGGACGGCGATGAGCCCGATCACGAGTACGACGGCGATCGGCCACTTGACAATGCTCCACACCGCGACCGCCGCGCTGCCGAGGCCTACCACGTTGCCGACCGACTCCGCGAGCGGCCCGGTCAGCACGAGGATCACGGAGATGATCGAGACGACGACCACCGACAGGAGCGTGATCCCGAGGGTCGTGCCGCGGAGCCGCACAAACGAGCGCCCCTCCCCGATCTCGTAGATCCGGTTCATGGCGCGTCCGAACGCGCGCACGTAGCCGGAGGCCGACCAGAGGGCGCCCAGGAGGCCGACGACGAGGGTCAGGCCAGCCGCCGGGTTGTGGACGAGGTCCTCGATGGGCTGGCGGATCGCGTCCGTAGTCGCACCGGGAGCGATGCCCTGGACGATGTTCATCATTCCCGAAACCGTGTTCTCTGCCTGGCCGAAGAACCCGAGCAGCGAGACGATCGCCAGGAGCGCAGGGAAGAGCGAGAGGATCCCGTAGTAGGTGAGTCCCGCGGCGAGGTCCATGCACTGATCGTTCATGAACTCGCGCAGGGTCTTGCGCGCGATGTACCGCCACGATGGCTTGGTCACGTCCTGCGGGCGCCGCGGCTTCCGCGCGTCGTCCGGCGAGGGTGCAGACTCGGCCTTTCCCACGGTGCTCTCGCGCGTGTCATGCCTGCTCACAGTGAGTTCCTTCCCCAGGGTGCGATCGGACTGTCCGCAAGCGGACGCTGACGGTCTGCTGCCCCAGAATCGGGCTGGCCAAACCCAGAAATACCCGATGCGAGGAAATGTGTGCGCTCCGAAGACGACGGGTATGAGCCCGGCACCATCAGCACACCGAGTCGAGAGAGGAACCACGATGGCCGATTTCCCATCGAACGGTCCCGGCGCACCCACCGGCGCCTCGGGCAGCATCACGTCCACCTCGCAGGGCTCCACCACGGAGACGGCGAAGAACGAAGCCCGGGGCGTCGCTCAGGAAGCGGGCGCGTCGGCGAGTGCGGTCGGCCAGACCGCGAAGGACGAAGCGACCCACGTTGCCCGCGAAGCGCAGTACCAGGCGAAGGACCTCATCCACCAGAGCCGTCAGGAGCTCATGCAGCAGGCTTCGGCCCAGCAGGAGCGTGCGGCACAGGGGCTGAAGTCCCTTCACGAAGAGCTCAGTTCGCTCGCGTCCAAGAGCGACAACCCGGGGGTGGGGACGGACTTGGTCCGGCAGGCTGCGCAGAGGGCCGGAGCCCTCGCCGACTACCTCGGCCAGCGGGACCCCGGTTCGCTCCTCAACGAGGTCAAGTCCTATGCCCGCCGGAAGCCCGGCGCCTTCCTCGCCCTTGCGGCCGGAGCAGGACTCCTCGCCGGGCGCCTGACCCGCTCGCTCGCCGCCGGTGCGTCGAACGACGGCGCGAGCCAGCAAGGGGTCAGCGGGACCTCCTCGGAGGCCTACCCCGCCGGGCACGGCTACCCGGCAGGCGCGACGGGCGCCTACCCAGAGAGCTCCGCGCTGCCGTCGAACGGCGGTCTTCCCGTCTCCTCCGATGTCGAGCCTCCCGTTGCCCCCGTTCCGGGCGGCATCGAGCCTGCGGTTCCGGGCTATGAGCCCCAGCCGGACGGCCACGGCCGGTCGGCCACGGTCGAGCACTCGTCGTGGGACGAGGGTGCCGTGCAGGAAGGCGCGATCACGAGCAGTGCAGCGTATGGAGCTCCGCCAGGGGCGCGTCACGCGACCGCCTCGGGGGCAGACCTCGCAGAGGGCGAAGGACGCGCGGGCGCGTTGGGCGACGACGCAGACCCGGTCACGGACCAGATCCCGCCGGTGCCCCGCGAGGACCGGGGTGGCCTGCGATGAGCCACCCCTACGAAGCGCCGGCGGGCGGCGCGCCCGGCTACCCGGCGCCGTCGTCCGCCTCCGCGCCCGGCTACCCGGCGCCGTCGTCCGCAGCCTCGGGATCGCGGCCCACTCCGCCCGCTGAAGAGAAGGCGGCAAACAACTCGATCGGCGAGCTGCTGAGCGACGTGACCCAAGACCTCTCGACCCTCATGCGCCAGGAGCTCGAGCTCGCAAAGGCCGAAGCGACGCAGTCAGCGAAGCGGGCCGGACGCGGTGCGGGGCTCTATGGGGGAGCCGGGGTGGCCGGGCATTTCGCCCTCCTGTTCCTCTCGGTCGCCCTCTGGTGGGCGCTCGGGGCCTATGCCATCGGGCTGGGGTGGTCCGCCGTCGTGGTCGCCGTCATCTGGGCGATCATCGCGGGTGTCCTCGCGGCACGCGCGAAGAAGGACCTCCAGTCCGTCAAGGGCCTGCCCCGGACGGCCGACTCCATCAAGAAGATTCCGGAATCCCTCAAGCCGAGCGAGGAGCCACGATGAGTGAGAACCCCGATGCAATCCGTGCCGATATCGAGCAGACCCGGCAGAGGCTGGGCTATGACGTGGATGCGGTGGCGGACAAGGTGACGCCGTCCCACATCGCCCACCGGCAGACCGAACGGCTCAAGGGTGCTGTGGGTGGGGTGAAGGACCGGATCATGGGCAGCGCCGAGGACGCTGCACAGAGCACGCGCGGCACCGTCTCCGGCGCAGGCGACTCGGTCGACCAGGCCAAGCGCACGGTCGCCCGCAAGGCTCAGGGCAACCCCCTCGCGGCAGGCCTCATCGCGTTCGGCGCCGGCCTCCTGGTCTCGTCGCTCATCCCACCGAGCCAGAAGGAGCAGGAACTCGCCCAGACCGTGAAGGAAAGGGCTCAGCCGATGACCGAGCAGCTCTCGAGCGCCGCCTCCGAGGCCGCCTCGAACCTCAAGGGACCCGCGCAGGACGCGCTCCAATCGGTCAAGGAGACCGCCGCAGACAGTGCGCAGAACGTCAAGCAGGAAGCGCAGGATCAGGGCGCATCGGTGCAGGACCGCGCACAGGAGGCGCAGGAGAACCTGCGCCAGAGCTGACGGCGGGCGCGATTCAGCGCGCTGACATCGCGTGAAGGATGTGCGAAGGACCGGGCGGTTCCCCATGGGGGAGCCGCCCGGCTGCAGCTGAGGCTCGTGATGCCCGAGGGGCCGGCCGACGACGGCTGGATGTTGCCCCGCCCCCGTTCGCCGCCGTCCGCGCTCACGCTCGCGGCCCGGCACCGTCCGTGCGGAGGCGCTGCCGGACCAGGCGGTAGCCGATCCCCACCGCGAGGACGATGAGGCCCGCGGCGATCGAGGGCGGCGGGAGGGACCCGGCGAGGGCGACGCAGCCGAGCGCGCCGAGAATCTGGAGCGCCTTGGGGTACCGGCGATGGTCTGGGGTCTGCGTGAAGGCCGCCGCATTGGCGACGAAGTAGTACAGCAGGACGCCGAAGGACGAGAAGCCGAGAGCACCCCGCAGGTCGGTGGTCAGGACAAGGACGCAGACGACGACGGCGAGGAGCATTTCAGCGCGGTGCGGCACCCGATAGCGGTCGTGGACCGCCGAGAGCCACCGGGGAAGGTCCTCGTGGCGTGCCATCGCAAGCGTCGTGCGGCCAATCCCGGCCGTGATCGACAGGAGTGATCCGAGCGTCGCGGCCGCCGCGCCGACGCGAACGATCGGCGACGCCCAGAAGGAGCCGCCCGCCGTGACGACGTCGGAGAGCGGTGCAATCGAGGACGCGAGCCTCTCCGGGCCGATCACGAGCAGGGTCGTCAGGGCCACCGCCGCATAGACCACGAGGACGATCGCAAGCGCGATCAGCACTGCCCGCGGAATGGTCCGCTGCGGCTCCCTGACCTCCTCGCCCATCGTCGCGATGCGCGCGTAGCCGGCGAACGCGAAGAAGAGCAACGCGGCGGCCTGGAGAATGCCGTACCAGCCGTGCTCGAGGAGCCCCTCGGTGAGCGCCCCGGACCGTGGATGGCCGGTTGTGAGGCCGAGGACGACGACGAACGCGAGCACCACGAGGACGACGCCGGCCAAGACCTTGGTGGCCCCGGCAGTGCGCGTTACCCCCACGTAATTGACCGCGCCCACCGCCAGCACAGCGAGAACGCCGACCGGCTTCTCCCACCCCGACGGCGCGGCGTAGGCCGCGAACGTGATGGCCATCGCCGCCGCGCTCGCAGTCTTGCCGATGACAAAGCTCCACCCGGCAAAGAATCCCGGCCACTCGCCGAGGCGCTCTCGGCCGTAGACGTACGTGCCGCCCGACGTCGGGTACTGCGCCGCAAGCTGGGCCGAAGCGGTGGCGTTGCAGTAGGCGACGATGCCGGCGATCGCTAGCCCGATGAGCAGGCCCGCCCCGGCCGAGACGGCAGCGGGGGCGAAGGCCGCGAAGATGCCCGCTCCCATCATGGACCCCAGCCCGATCGCGACTGCGTCGAATGTTCCGAGGCGCCGTGCGAGTGCCCCCTGATGGCTTGTCACCCGTGCTCCTTCTTCTGTTCGCTGTCGCTGTTCTTTCTAGCAAGAGGCAGCGGTCGGCGTCGCATCGGCACACCACCTCAGGTACCTTCGAAGCATGACCGGGGAGTATTCCGCATGAGTTCGGCTGGCAGCTCGCTTCGTTCGTCGGGCTCGGGACTGACGGCCGAGCGGAGGGCACAGCTTGCCCGCCGGATCCGCTGGTACGCCAGAACGACTATCGCGTACAACGCGCTCGAGGCCCTCATCGCGGTCACTGCGGGGATCGCGGCGGGTTCTGTGGCGCTTGTCGGGTTCGGCATGGACTCCCTCGTCGAAGTGCTCTCCGCAGCCGCGATCGTCTGGCAGTTCGCGGCCTCCGACCACGAGCGGCGCGAGAAGACAGCACTGCGCGTGGTCGCGTTCTCGTTCTTCGCGCTCGCCGCGTACCTTGTGGTCACGTCCGGGCTCAAGCTCCTCGGAGCGCGGGAGCCTGTGGAGTCGCTGCCTGGTGTCGTCTTGACGGCGGCGAGCCTCGCCGTCATGCCTTTGCTCTCCTATCTCCAGCGGAGGGCAGGCCGTGAGCTCGGTTCCCGCTCCGCCGTCGCCGATTCGCACCAGACGCTCCTGTGCACCTATCTCTCCGCGGTCGTGCTGGCGGGTCTCCTCGTCGAGGCACTGTTCCGGTGGACCTGGGCGGACCCACTCGCGGCCCTCGTCATCGCAGCGGTGGCCGTCAAGGAAGGCGTCGAAGCGCTGCGCGGGGACGCTTGCTGTGCGGAGCCAGCGCCGTGAGCGACCACTCGCACGCCCACGACGTCGATCCCGTGAAGGATCGCGCCCGGCTCCTCACGGTGTTCGCGGTGACGGTCGTGATCATGGTCGCCGAGGTCGTCGGCACCGTGCTCTCGGGTTCACTCGCGCTGCTGGCGGACGCGGGCCATATGTTCACTGACGCCTCCGGCCTGCTCATCGCGCTCATCGCGGCGTCTCTCGCCCTCAAGCCGCGCACCCCGGAGCGGACGTGGGGCTACCGGCGCGCCGAAGTCCTCGCCGCAGCGCTTCAGGCGGGTCTCCTCCTCGTCGTCGGAGCGTTCGTTCTCGTCGAGGCCGTTCGCCGCCTCGTCGAGCCGCCGGAGGTGGGATCGGCCGCGATGCTCTGGTTCGGCGTCATCGGCCTTGCGGGCAACGCCGCTTCGCTGGCCATCCTGGCCTCGAGCCGTCATCGGAGCTTCAATCTCAGGGCCGCATTCCTCGAAGTCCTCAACGACGCGCTCGGTTCCGTCGCGGTCATCGTCGCCGCTGCAGTGATCGCGCTCACAGGCTGGACCCGGGCAGACGCCATCGTGTCCCTTCTCATCGGCGTGCTGATCATCCCTCGCACGCTCCGCCTGCTCAAAGACACCACCGACGTGCTCCTCGAATCCACGCCCAAGGGTCTCGACTTGCGTGCGGTGCGCGAGCATATCCTCGCGCTCCCGCACGTCCTGGACGTCCACGATCTGCACGCGAGCCTCGTCGGCTCGGGCACCCCGGTCATCACGGGGCACGTCACCCTCGAGGACCGTTGCCTGACCGACGGACACTCCCAGGACATCCTCGCCGACCTGCAGAAGTGCGTGGCCGAGCACTTCGATCTGGCCGTCGAGCATTCCACGTTCCAGCTGGAGAGCGCCGCGCATCGGGACCGCGAGCACATCCATCACTGACGGCGGCTCAACTGGGATGATCAGACCGTGAACATCCTCAGGTCCTCGGTGCTGTTCGTCCTCGCGGCGTTGGCGGAGATCGGCGGCGCGTGGCTCGTGTGGCAAGCCATCCGGGAAGGAAAGCCGTGGTGGTGGGCAGGGCTCGGCATCGCCGCCTTGGGGGCCTACGGTTTCGTCGCGACGCTTCAGCCTGATGCTCATTTCGGGCGGATTCTCGCCGCGTACGGGGGAGTCTTCGTCGCTGGCTCCCTCGTCTGGGGTGTGCTCGTCGACGGCTTCCGCCCCGATGGGTGGGACATCGCGGGCGCGGCGGTGTGCCTCGCCGGGGTCGCAGTGATCATGTTCGCCCCGCGAGCCGGCTGACCCGAGGCCTGTGATCTGCGTCATGCTACGGTGGGGTCTGGTGAATCGGTTCAAGACTCGTTGACGACCTCCTGGAGCCCACTGATGAGCACTTGGCATGCCCGCTTCGTTTCTCCTGACGCCGAGTTCGGCGGGGCCCCGCTGCTGCGGGGTGAGTTCCGCCTGGAGGAGGGGCACGGGGGTGTCGCGTCGGCGACGCTGTTCGTCTCGGCCCTGGGGGTGGTGGAGGCGTTCGTGAACGGGCGGCGCGCGTCCGGGGACCTGCTGACTCCGGGGTGGTCGGCGTACGAGTGGCGGGTGCGGTACGCGGAGTGGGACGTGACGGAGCTGGTCGGTGCGACGACGGTGCTGGGCCTCGCGCTGGGCAACGGGTGGTACCGGGGCCGGCTGACCTGGAGCGGGGGTTCGGCCTTCTACGGCGCGGAGCTGGCCGGGTTCGCCGAGCTGCGGGTGCGGTTCGCCGATGGGCACGAGCAGGTCCTCGGGACTGATTCGTCGTGGACGGCGGGGCCGTCGGCGACGACGGCGAACGACCTGTACGACGGGCAGTCCATCGACGCCCGGGCGTATGACGGCGCGTGGCTGGCCCCGGGGTTCGCCTCCCCGGATTGGGTGGGCGTGCACGAGCTCGACGACGACCTCGCCCGCCTCGAGCCGTACATCGGCCCGCCGGTGCGGCGGGTCGCGGAGCTGGCGCCGGTCAAGGTGTGGGAGTCCCCGTCGGGGAGGGTGCTGGTCGACTTCGGGCAGAACCTCGTCGGCTGGGTCCGGGCCGAGGTAGCCGGCCCGGAGGGCTCGGTCGTGGTGCTGCGCCACGCCGAGGTGCTCGAGCACGGAGAGCTCGGCACCCGCCCGCTGCGCTCCGCGGAGGCGACCGACCGGTTCACCCTCTCCGGTGGGGCGGACGTCTTCGAGCCGACGCTCACGTTCCACGGCTTCCGCTACGTCCAGGTCGAGGGGTGGCCCGGGGGAGTGGAGGCGCTGCGGGCGGCGGTGGGCGCGGGGGGCGGGCTGACCGCCGTCGTCGTCTCCTCCGACCTGCGCCGGACGGGTACGTTCGAGACCTCGGACCCGCTCGTGGACCGGCTGCACGAGAACGCGGTGTGGGGCATGCGCGGGAACTTCCTCGACGTGCCCACGGACTGCCCCCAGCGCGACGAGCGCCTCGGCTGGACCGGGGACATCGCCGCGTTCGCCCCGAGCGCGTGCTTCCTCTTCGACGCCCGCGACTTCCTGCGCGACTGGCTCCGCGACCTCGCCCTCGAGCAGGAGCACCAGGACGGCCTCGTCCCGTACGTGGTCCCGGACGTGCTCAAGTACATCGAGCACCCGGCCGAGTTCGGCCGGCCGGACACCACCGCGCTGTGGAGCGATGCGTCGGTGTGGGTCCCGTGGGCGGTGTGGACCGCGTACGGGGACCGGCGCGTGCTCGAGGAGGCCTTCCCCTCGATGCTCTCCCACGCCCGGCGCGTGCGGGGCAGGCTCTCGGGGAACGGGCTGTGGGACACCGGCTTCCAGTTCGGCGACTGGCTCGACCCCGACGCCGCGCCGGACCAGCCGTGGGCCGCGAAGGCGGACCCGCACGTCGTGGCGACGCTGTGCGCCTACCGGACCGCGGACCTCGTCGCGCAGGCCGCCCGCATCCTCGGCAACGACGGGGAGGCGGCCGAGTTCCGGGGCATGGCCGAGGCCCTGATGGCCGCGTTCACCAAGCACTACGTTGCCGAGGGCGTCATCACGAGCGACTGCACCACCGTGTACGCCCTCGCGATCGTCTTCGGCATCCTCGGTGAGGCGGACCGGGAGTCCGCCGGGCGGCGGCTGGCCGAGCTCGTGCAGGCCTCGGGCTACAAGATCTCCACCGGCTTCGCCGGGACGCCGTTCGTCACCGACGCGCTCACCGCGACCGGCCACCTCGAGGACGCCTACCGGCTGCTCCTGCAGACCGAGAACCCCTCCTGGCTCTACCCGGTGACGATGGGGGCGACGACGATCTGGGAGCGCTGGGACTCCATGCTCCCGGACGGGACGATCAACCCGGGCGAGATGACCAGCTTCAACCACTACGCGCTCGGCGCCGTGGTCGACTGGCTCCACCGCACGGTCGGGGGCCTCGCACCCCTCGAGCCGGGCTACCGGCGCATCCTCGTCGCCCCCCAGCCCGGCGGCGGCCTCGAATGGGCCCAGACCAGCCTCGAGACCCCGCACGGCCTCGCCTCCGTCCGCTGGGACCTCGCCGACGGCAAGCTCCGCGTCGCCGCCACCGTGCCCCCAGGCACCGAAGCCGTCCTGCGCCTGCCCGACCGCGAGGACGAAATCGTCGAGGCAGGGAATCACGAGCGGGAAGTGGCCCTTTCGGTCGTCTGAACGGGGCAGCTGCACCAGCGGGCACCAGTGCGTAGCGCTCCGCGGCGCGATCCGGTTCAGGTGGGGCACCCGAGGTTGCCGGCCAGAAGTGGCGGGCGGCCTCGGTGTTGTCGTTTCAGCGGCGGTCGAAGGTG
>NZ_DAIUJO010000121.1:0-10128 GCF_036848755.1 Sinomonas sp.
GCATTTAACCACCACCCCACCCAGCACCACCCGCCCGAAACCACCCACCCGCCCGGCACAGACAGCCAGCAGAAGGCGCTGCCGGAAGACGGGCGATAGGATCGCACGGTGGATCCACTCTTCTCGCATCGGCCCAGGTCCGACGAGGGTGCGCAAGGTCAAGGCGCGCCGCAGCCCCGCGTCTATCGTTTCTCCGTTCCGGCTCCTCGCGACGTCGCCTACAGCGCGTTCACGGGCGACCTTCATCTATGGTGGCCCTCGAACTACACCGGCTTCGGTGAGGGAACGCACGCCTTCATCGAGGACGGTGTCATCGGGGAGGAATCGGAGGGTGGGGACACCCAGGTGTGGGGCGAAGTGCTCGCGGAGGAGCCGCCGTCGTCTCTTGAGCTGTCCTGGACGCTTGCGTGGAGCCCTACGGCACCCATGCGGCTCCTAGTCGAGTTCGACGAAGCGGATGACGGCGCCGCGACGGTCGTGACGTTCACCCACGACGGCTGGGCAGCCGGCCCGGAAGGGTGGGAGCAGTACGAGAAGTACAGCGAGTGGCCCGTCATCCTCGGACGCTACGTCGCGTACTTCGGGGTGTCTCCGGACGCCGTCGTCACCGTTCGCTGACTCGTGCGCCCTCGTCTGGGCGCGGCGGGTGCTGACGTACTGCTGCGGACGACGAATTCGGGCTCGATGACTTCGCTCCTCGGCTCGTCGCCGTCGCCGTCGAGCTGGCGGAGCAGCATGCCCACCGCCGCGGCGCCCTGAGCCCGCGGGTCCTGATCGAAGGTCGTGAGCCCGAAGAGCGGGCCGAGGTCGTGACCGTCGATCCCGACGACCGAGAGATCGTCGGGGACGCGCAGGCCGAGGTCCCGCGCCGCAAGGATCGCCCCGAACGCCATTTCATCCGAGGCCGCGAAAATGGCTGTCGGCCTGCCGCCGGGAGCCGCAAGCAGGCGTTTCGACGCGTTGTAGGAGCCGGTGATGGTGAAGTCTGTCTGCACGAGCCAGCCTGGCCGCACGGCGAGCTCCGCTTCCTCCACGGCCTTGATGAACCCCCTGCGGCGGTTCGCCGGGAGCGAGAAGTCGCGCTCGAATTCCGGGGTGCCGCTCAAGTGGGCTATCTCCGTGTGCCCTAAACCGATGAGGTGTTCTGTGGCCTGACGCGCGACCCCCGAATCGTCGATGCGGAGGGTCGCCACGCCGGCGATGACACCGCCCACGCCGACTACTGGCCGTTTGACCCGAAAGAGCTGCTCTATTTCGTCCGGCGAGAGCTCGAGCGACACCGCGATAACGCCGTCGAGCCGCTGCCGAAGCAGGAAGTCGTTGAGGACGCTCTGTCTGCCCTGGCGCTCGCCTACGTTGTACAGAGTGAGGTCGTAGCCCGCCTCGAGGAGAGCCCGTGACGCTCCCTCGAGCACGCTCGAGAAGAACCAGCGCCCCACACTGGGGACGACCACTCCGATGTTGCGGGTGCGCCCGGACGCGAGGCTCGAAGCGTTGTACGAGCGGACGAAGCCGAGCTTCTCCGCGGCGTCGAGGACGCGTTGCCGGCTCCGCTCGGACACGTTTCCGCGCCCGCTCAGGGCGCGCGACACGGTCGCCATGGAGACGCCGGCGGTTTCGGCAACGTCGCGGATGCTCACGCTCACGTAGCCCACCTTAGTTCGGTTCGAGGTGCCCGGTAGACCGCGCCGGGGCGCATGGGCGATGATCCTTCACATGACCACCTTTGAGGGTTTTCCTGCCGAGGGAATTGCTTTCTACGCCGAGCTCGAGGAAAACAACACGCGCGAGTGGTGGCTCGAGCACAAGGACATCTACGAGCGCGCGGTGCGCGGCCCGATGATCGCGCTGCTCGACGCCCTCTCGGACGAGTTCGGCGAGGGAAAGGCGTTCCGTCCGAACCGCGACATTCGGTTCAGCAAGGACAAGTCCCCCTACAAGACCTCGCAGGGCGGCTTCGCGGCAACCGGCGACGGTATGGGCTACTACCTCCACCTCGACGCGACCGGCCTCCTGGTGGGCGGTGGCTATCACTCCCACACGCCAGCGCAGACCACGAGGTTCCGGGGCGCGGTCGATGCCCCGGCGTCCGGGGGCGATCTGGCCCGCATCGTCGACGACCTGCGGAGCGGGGGCTACGCGATCGAGGGGGAGCGGCTCAAGACCGTGCCCCGCGAATTCGCGCAGGATCACCCGCGCGGCGAACTCCTCAAGTTCAAATCGCTCACCGCGGGCCGTGCCCTCGGAACGCCCGAGTGGCTCGGCCAGCCTGAGGCGACGGATCGAGTGCGGGAGCGCTGGAACGAAATCCGTCCCCTCGTCGAGTGGCTCACCGAGCACGTGGGCTAGCGGCGAGAGCGGCGTCCGCCGGAGCAGCCGTCGTCAGTCGGCTTCGACCGGGTCCTCCACCTCAACGTCGGCTTCCTCGTCGTCGAACTCGTCCTCGGCCTGCCTCGCGGCCTCGGCCTCGAGGATCTTGAGGGTCTGCGTATCGGGATTGAGCATGATCGCGGCCTCGTCCCGCCGGTGCCGCAGAACGGTGTCGATGTAGGACTGGAGGGTCTCCGCGAGGGGCACGTGACGATCGAGCTTCTCCGACATGTACCAGCGGTGTTCGAGGACCTGGTGAACGACCTCGGCAGGTTCGAGCTTCCCGGAGAGTTCCTTGGGGATCGCGCGGACAATCGGCTCGAAGACTTGGCTCACCCACGCGTGGGCCGCGATTTCCTCGTCCTGGTCCGGGAAGTTGTCGGCCCGGAACGAGTCCATGTCGTTCAGGAGGCGCCGCGCCTGGTTCTCCTGGGCGTCCAAGCCCGTAAGCCGCAGGAGGCGCCGCTGGTGGTGGCCGGCGTCGACCACCTTCGGCTGAAGCTGGATGGTGGAGCCGCCCGCCGTCGTCTTGATCGCATACTCCTCGACGTCGAAGCCGAGCTCGTTGAGGCGCCTGATGCGGGCGCTCACGCGCCAACGCTCGCCGAGCTCGAACGACTCCTTCTCCGTGAGCTCGGCCCACAGGTTCCGGTAGGAGTCCATGATGCGCTCGCTCGTCGCAACCGGATCAACCTCGGTGTCGATGAGGCCGCCCTCGAGAAGGTCCATGAGCTCGCCGGCAATGTTCACGCGGGCGATCTCGAGATCGTATTCGCGCTGGCCCGTGGAAAGGTCCGGGTACAGTTCACCGGTCTCGGCGTCCACCAGGTAGGCAGCGAACGCCCCGGCGTCGCGGCGGAAGAGGGTGTTGGAGAGCGAGACGTCGCCCCAGTAGAAGCCGATGAGGTGGAGCCGCACGAGGAGGAGCGCCTGCGCATCGATGAGGCGCGTCAGGGTGTCCTTGCGCAGCATCTGCGAGAAGAGGGCGCGGTAGGGGAGCGAGAACTTCAGATGGCGCGTCACCAGGACGGGATCGAGCGGGCGGCCGTCCGGGGTTTGACGGTCGCGGATGACGGCGACCGGCTCGACGCACGGGACGTCAAGCCGCTGGAGCCGGCGCAGCATGTGGTACTCGTGGCGGGCGATGTGCTCGCCCGTCTCCTTGACGGCGATGACCGACCCGCCGAGCTTGGCGAAGCGCACGATATGCCGCGAGATGCCGCGGGGGAGCGCGGCGAGGTACTCCTCGGGCCAGTCTTCGAGGGCGATATGCCAGGGAAGATCCAGAAGCTCGGGGTCGGCCGCCGCGGCCGTGATGCTGAGAGACCCCATGACGTTCGCAGGGGGCGGATCGTTGAGCGGTTGCTTGCGGGGCAGCTTGCCCAGCATGTCGTAGTCGGTCGGCTCGTCCTGCCAGTTGGCGCCGTTCATCCTGCTCATTTCCGGGGAAAATGGCTGTGCCCGCCGGAGAACCGGCGGGCACAGCGCTGTGTCCTGATCAGGTTAGCCGAGACGCTCGCCCGACTTCGTGTCGAACAGGTGGACGTGACCCTGCTGCGGGCGCACCCACACCGTGTCGCCCTTCATCGGGGGACGGCGGCCGTCGGTGCGGGCGACGATGTCGTGCGCGTGGCCGTTCACCGTGGTGTGACCGTAGATGTAGGCGTCGGCGCCGAGCTCCTCGACGACGTCGACCTCCACCGCGAGCCCATCGCCCTGCGTGGTGGACTCGAGGTCCTCCGGACGCACGCCGAGCGTGACCGTGTTGCCCGTCGCCTCGGCGAGGACATCGCGGGCGACCGGGTACACCGCGCCGCCGAACTGGACGCCGCCGTCAGCCTCGGGAAGCTCGAGGAGGTTCATGGCCGGCGACCCGATGAAGCCGGCGACGAAGACGTTCTGCGGCTTGTCGTAGAGGTTCCTCGGGGTGTCGACCTGCTGGAGGAGGCCGTCCTTGAGCACCGCGACGCGGTCGCCCATGGTCATCGCCTCGACCTGATCGTGCGTGACGTAGACGGTCGTGACGCCGAGGCGGCGGGTGAGCGACGCAATCTGCGTGCGGGTCTGGACGCGCAGCTTGGCGTCGAGGTTCGAGAGCGGCTCGTCCATGAGGAAGACCTGCGGGTTGCGGACAATTGCGCGGCCCATGGCGACACGCTGCCGCTGGCCGCCGGAGAGCGCCTTCGGCTTGCGGTCGAGGTACTGCTCGAGGTCGAGGAGTTTGGCGGCCTCGCGAACGCGCTGTGCGCGCTCTTCCTTCGAGACGCCCGCGATCTTGAGCGCGAAGCCCATGTTGTCCGCAACTGACATGTGCGGGTAGAGGGCGTAGTTCTGGAAGACCATGGCGATGTCGCGGTCCTTCGGCGGGACGTCCGTGACGTCGCGGTCGCCGATCAGGATGCGGCCGGAGTTGACGTCCTCCAAGCCGGCCAGCATGCGCAGGGAGGTGGACTTTCCACAGCCGGAGGGGCCGACCAGAACGAGGAACTCGCCGTCCGCGATCTGGATGTTGAGCTTGTCCACCGCGGGCTTATCTGTGCCCGGGTACAGGCGCGTTGCGTTGTCGAACGTCACTGTTGCCACAGTAATCTGTCCCTTCACCGGCAGGTACGTGCCGGACGATCCGTAGTGAATGGTTCGTGTTGTTCAGTTGTATGCCGTCAGGGGCTGCCCATGCTGGCATCGCCGATTCTGGCATAGAAGGAGCCGAGGCGGTGTTCCCCGGCTCACGAAAGAGTATGGCACGCATCACACCTTGTTCCCAAGTGTGACGATCGCCACAGAGTGGGCCGTGGCCGAATAGTTATGTTGCCTTCTCGGCCCGGTGTTCCGGCCGGTGCGCCCCGCGCAGGAGCACGAGAAGCGCCATCGCGTCGGCGATGTCCCCCGGCTCGCGCACGCGGAACGACGCCGCCGTGTCCCCGTCGCCGACCTTGATCCCGACGTCGCCTTCCTCGAGGGCGAGGAAGCCATCCTCGTCGGTGACGTCGTCGCCCGCGAACAGGACGGCGTCGGCCTCGGTGACCTGCCGCAGAAAGGCGATGCCCTCGCCCTTCGTCGCATGGACGACGGACCCCTCGAGGACCCGCTTCCCCGTCTTGAGGTAGATATCGCCCCGCTCCGCCAAGCGCTCCCGGGCGGCGCCGACGGCGGCCTCGGCGACGTCGTCGTCCGCTTGACGCGTGTGGAGGACGCGGCCGGCGGGCTTCTCCTCGACCCACGTTCCGGGCGCGTGGGCGGCGACCTGGGCGAACGTGGCATGGAGGGCCTCGAGGGCGCGGCGCTGGTCCTCGTCGAGGGCCACGGGATGCTCTTGGCCGTCGAGGCGGATCTCCGCTCCGTGGCTTCCGATCAGCAGCGTGCGTGGGTCGGGCGATGCGACATCGCTGAGGCTGGCGAGCGATCGGCCCGAGACGTAGGCGGTCCAGGTCCCCGGGATGCCAGCAAGCTCGGCCACGGCCGCCGCCGTCTGCGGGAGCGGGCGGGCCTGCTCCGCCCGCTCGACGATGGGGGCGACGACGCCGTCGAAGTCGAGCGCCACGAGGAGTCGGTCGACGGCGGCGAGCCGCTCGAGCGCGCCGCGCAGCTCCGCGGGGACTTCCGGCCTAGCCATGGGTGACCTCCGCGAGACGGTTCAGGAAGGCGGCGGACCATTCCTCGACGTTGTGCACGATGATCTGACGCCGCATCGCCTTCATGCGGCGGCTCGCGGCCCCGGGCGGCAGATTGATGGCCGCGACCATCGCTTCCTTGAGCCCCGCGATGTCGTGCGGGTTGATGAGCAGCGCCTGCTTGAGCTGGTCGGCGGCACCCGTGAACTCGCTCAGGACGAGGGCGCCGGTGCCGTCGTAGCGGGCCGCGACGTACTCCTTGGCGACAAGGTTCATCCCATCCCGCAGCGCCGTCACGAGCATGACGTCCGCGGCCAGGTAGAGGGCCACCATCTCCTCGACGGGGTAGTTGTGGTGCAGGTAGCGGACGGCCGTGTGCTGGAGAGTGTCGAAGGCGCCGTTGATGCGCCCCACCGTACCCTCGACCTCTTCCCGGAGGAGGCGGTACTGCTCGACCCGCTCGCGGCTCGGGCTCGCGACCTGGACGAGAGTCACTTCGCCGACCTTCACGCGTTCGTCCACCAGGAGTTCTTCGAACGCCTTGAGGCGGTGGCGGATGCCCTTCGTGTAGTCGAGGCGATCGACGCCGAGCATGATCGTCTTGGGGTCGCCGAGGTCGTGGCGGATCTGGCGTGCGCGCTCTTGGATCTCGGGGTGGCGGGCCAGCTGCGAGATGCGCTCCGTGTCGATCGAGATCGGGAAGGCCTCTGCGTGGACTGCACGCTCGCCCCGGCCGACGAGGAGGTTCGTGCCCTTGCCGCCGGCGCCGCCGTACCGGCGGGCAGCGCGGGCGAAGTTCAGGGCGTCGTTGGGGCGCTGGAAGCCGACGAGGTCCGCGCCGAGCAGACCCTCGAGGACCTGCCGGCGCCACGGGAGCTGGGAGAAGATCTCGGGCGGCGGGAAAGGGATGTGGTTGAAGAACCCGATCCGGAGGTCGGGACGCCGCGCCCGGAGGATGGCCGGGACGAGCTGGAGCTGGTAGTCCTGAACCCAGACGGTCGCGTGATCCGCGGCGCGGGACAGGACCGCCAGCGCAAACCTCTCATTGATCCGGCGATAGGCGTCCCACCAAGCGCGGTGGAATTCCGGCGGAGCGATGACGTCGTGGTACAGGGGCCAGAGGGTCGCATTCGAGAAGCCCTCGTAGTAGAGCTCGACCTCCGAGGCTGAGAGGCCCACGGGCACGAGCGCCATGCCGTCGTGCTCGAAGGGCTCGATCTCCTCGTCCGGGGAGCCCAACCAGCCGATCCACGCGCCGTCGGACTTCTCCATGATGGGGGCGAGGGCAGTGACGAGTCCGCCGGGGGAGCGTTTCCAACCGTCGTCCGGGCTGTCTCCGGCTCTGTCCACCGGCAGACGGTTTGCGACGACGAGGAAGTCGTAGGATCCTGCCGCCCTGCCGTCCTTGGCCGTCGTGTCTGGTGCTGTCCGTTCAGTGTCCTGAGCCACTCTCGCGCTACCTCGCATTCGCTGGAATCATTCTCCACCCTACCGGGGAGCGCTGCGGCGATGGTCACAGTGCTGTCAAGGAACCCGGCCGGGGGTCCGCTCGTTGCGCCGATTGAGTGCTTCTGCCGGGATCCGTCCTGCCTGCTGGAATACACTGTCCCCGACGCCGACCGGGCGCGCTCTGCGCGCCGCGACCTGACACGAGGAACGATGAGCCCGTCCAATCAATCACGCCCCACTAAAGCGGAGCGGACCGCCGCTGCCCGTGAGAAGGCCCGCCAGATCCGCGAGGCACAGCAGAAGAAGGAGAAGCGGAACCGGCTTCTCATCCGGTGGGGCGTCGTCGTGGCGCTCGTTGCGGTCATTGCGATCATTGCGATCGTCGTCTCCTCGTCGATGCAGCAGAACGCGCCTATTGCGAACAGCGGCCCCAGCCCCGCGAACATGAACGCCAACGGTGGGATCACGCTCGGCAAGGGCAACGCTGTGACGGCCGAGCCGGCGTCGACCGTCAATGCTTCCAGCATCCCCACGCCGACCGCGCAGCCCTCCCAAGGGCAGCAGGCCAACGCCAAGGGCGTCGAGGCGGCACCCAAGGGCCAGCCGGCCAAGGTTGTGGTGTACGTCGACTTCATCTGTCCGGTGTGCGGCAACTTCGAGAAGACGTACGGCGACAAACTCACCCAGCTGCGCAATTCCGGCCAGATCACGCTCGAATACCGGCCCATCGCCTTCCTGGACCAGAACTCGACGACCAACTACTCGTCCCGCGCCGCGGCCGCCGCGGCATGCGTCGCGAACCAGTACCCGAGCCACTACGCCGACTTCTTCGCCCAGCTCTACGCGCAGCAGCCCTCTGAAGGCTCGGCAGGCCTCTCCGACCAGCAGCTGAAGGACATCGCGTCCAAACTCGGGGCAGACATCTCCCAATGCGTGGACAACAAGACCTATAGACCCTGGGTCAAATACACGACCGCCCTCGCGGCCGCGGACGGCGTGACCGGGACGCCGACCGCTTTCGTCGACGGCAAGCAGTGGGGCATCGGAGACTCAGCGAACCAGGCGTTCGACGCGTTCCTTCAGGCCGATCTCGACGCGCGGGCGAAGGCGTAGCCCTCTCGACTCGCGTGAGGCGACAGACGACGGCGGCCCGGTCCCCTTTGGTGGGGGCCGGGCCGCTTCGCTTTGCTACCCTTGTGGGTGGCGCTTCTGCTCCACGACGCGCCACGCCTCCTTAGCTCAGTTGGCCAGAGCATCTGTCTTGTAAACAGAGGGTCGCCGGTTCGAATCCGGCAGGGGGCTCCACAACCCCTCTCTGACCTGCGGAAACGCAGATTTGAGAGGGGTTTCCTGTGTCGGGGAACGCAGGGACCTGATTTATGGCCTGACTTTGAAGGGCGGACAGGAGGCGAAGGCGCCGTCAGCGGGGAGAGGTGGGGGGCTTCTCCGCACACATGGGCATGGTCAGACGGCAACCGCGACGGCGGGCCGTTCCGGGTGGTTGTACCGCACCAGGATGTCCGGTTCCTCACGCTTTTCCCTCTCGTGCCCGAGGACGCCGTCCACGGTGAAAGCGAGCTCCGCTGGCGTGCGTTCGCGGAGCACACGCTCATCGACCTGCAAAGCGACGGACAGGTCGAAGTCCAGCCAGCGGCCCAGCAGCATGGGCCCCGCCACCAGCAGGACCAGGCCATCAGGGGCCGGCTGCCGCTGGGTGCGGAACGAGCGGTCGGTTTCCGGGTCGCGCAGCCGCGGCAGCCACTGCGCAGCTCCCGGTGCGGCCAGCGGGTCCAGCACCTCGCGGGCCAGCGCGGCGAAGTCGAACCAGCGTTCCCGGTAGCTGTTCGGGTCCTCACGGCCGAACTCCAGCCGTTGGGAGGCCGGCAGCAGGAAGTCCTTCAGCTCCACCACCTCCGCGGGCCGGCCCGTTGAGCGCAGCCTCGCGGCGATTCTCCCTGCGAGGTCGGCCGGTGCGGCCGCTTCCGCGCCGTCGACTGCGACCCTGGTCCGGCCCGCGCGAGCCACGCAGCGGTCGGCAATCATGCTCACCAGCGCGTCGGGTGTCAGCGGGGCATAGGAGGGCACCCGTCGATTATCGCCTCCGGCGCG
This sequence comes from Sinomonas sp., assembly GCF_036848755.1. Classification (NCBI taxonomy): domain Bacteria; kingdom Bacillati; phylum Actinomycetota; class Actinomycetes; order Micrococcales; family Micrococcaceae; genus Sinomonas; species Sinomonas sp. The sequence continues at coordinate 9,540 of NZ_DAIUJO010000121.1, forward strand.
CGGTGCGTGTTGATGCTTCCGCACGCAGCCGAGCTTTTGACGAGCGATGTCGCGCCGAGCACGCCCTGCACCGAGCCGTACTCGTGCGGCTCCTCACGGACCAGCCGCAGAGCCCGGTCATTCTTATTGGACAGGCAGTGCTTTCCCATATCCCGCATCCTTTCTGATGGAAATAAATGCGGCGGTAGACCCTTGCTGGTCCACAGCTCGACCACCCGCGGCGGAGAGAGTGCTGTGTCGGCTGGGGGAGCCTGCCAGTACGCCGTCTCCCCCGGGAAGCGTCTCCCGGACGAGCTGTTCGGCCTGGTCCGTATCCGGCTGAACCCGTTCACAGTGGGCGCCGACGCGGTCGGGCCGTCGACCGCCCTGCAGGAACGGGAAGGGCGCCTGGGGCGCTGGGGGCGCCCCAGAGCTGCTCCCAGTGCCGGTGCCCTTGCAGCGGATGGCCCTTTTCTACGCCTGGCCTGGAGACGGGGAAGGGCCGAAGCGGTGAAGCTGGTTGGACAGGCCTGTCTAGCTTGCGATCGGGAGGCCTGCGGCGGCAGCGTTATCGAATTGGTCGTCGACATGCACGCAGTCATACCCGGCA
>NZ_DAIUJO010000122.1:0-10065 GCF_036848755.1 Sinomonas sp.
GACAGGATTTGAACCTGCGACCCCTTGACCCCCAGTCAAGTGCGCTACCAAGCTGCGCTACAGCCCGAAAGTGCCTGCCCGTTCTCGCTTGTGGCGCCCGTTCAAGCAACCGCTTCAGCATATACGAAGGGGTGCCTGATCGCGAATCGGAAGCCCCCAGGGGGAGCCCCCATCAGAGCCTTTCGAGCACCCCGCGGGCGGACTCGAGGTACCTCTCCCCGATGTCCCCGCCGGCGAACGCGACTTGCACGATGTACCCCTGGACAAGGCCGACGACGGCGGGGGCCAGCCGCGCTGCCTCCGCCGCGGCGGCGTCGGGGTCAAGCCCGCGGGTCGACTGCAGCCACTTCTGCAGATACGCCGCGATGTGACCGGTGACGTCCCCGATGATCTGCCGGGCAACCCCCGCGAGCTCGTCGTGGTGCACGGCCTCGCCCCACACCTGCAGTGCGATCCCGGGGAAGAACTGGGTCTTGGGCAGCCCAGCCATCATCTCTGGGATGACCTGGGAGGGCGGCGGGACGGGGCGCGCCCTCCCGAGCACCTCGAGGATGGCGAGCCGGTCCTCGAGCACTCGCCGCCCGACGTCGACCGTGAGCTGCTCCTTGCCCTTGTAGTACAGATACACGGCCCCAGCGGACAGCCCCGCCTCCGCGACGATGTCCGCCATCGACGCCGCGGAGAAACCCTTGCGCGCCACGCACGCGAGCGCGGCATCCAGGATGCGCTGCCGCATGGCCTCCCGATGCTCCTCGCTGACCTTTGGCATGACCCACCTCACCCAGAAGAACGAATGGCCGTTCTTGACAGAGTATCCCCCAGGAGCACAATAGTGAATGAGCATTCGTTTTTCTAAGCTTCATTCGTTGAGAGGACCGGCCATGACCGCCGAGACCGTCGTCCATCCCCCAGGGCACACCACCCACCGGGCCGAGACCCGCAGCGGCCGGCATACCCCGTGGGCCGCGTCCCTCGGCGCGGCGGTGCTCGCCGCGACCATCGTCTGCCTCGTGCTCCTCGCCTTCGCGTGGCCCAGCGTCACCGCGAAGGTCCAGAACCTGCCGATCGCGGCGGTCGGGAGCGCCGATCAGGTCGCGCAGGTGACGTCGAAGGCGCCGGCGGGCGCACTCGAACTCCGCACGGCCTCAAGCCGCGACGACGCGATCGGCCAGATCGAGCGACGCGAGGTCTACGGCGCGATCGTGCTCGGATCCTCGCCCGAGATCCTCGTCTCGAGCGCCGCGAGCCCTGTCGCATCGCAAGCACTCACACAGCTGGGCTCCCAGATGCAGGGGCAGATCGAGCAGCAGGTCATCGCGCAGCTCAAGCAGGCGCTCCAGCAGGCCCAGCAGCGCGCTCAGTCCCCGCAGACAGGTGCCCAGGCCGCGACGCCGACCGTCCGGGTCACGGACGTCGTCCCGCTCTCCTCCGACGACCCCCGCGGCACCGGACTCGCAGTCGCCGGCCTCCCCCTCGTGATCGGAGGGATCATCGGCGGCGTGCTCATCTCACTCCTCGTCTCCGGCACGTGGCGCCGCCTCGTCGCGGTCACCGCGTACGGAGCGGCCGGCGGCCTCGGACTCGCCGCCATCCTCCAGAACTGGTTCCACATCCTGCAGTCGGGCTACTGGGTCAACGCGGGCGCGATCGGTCTCGGGATCGCCGCGACCGCAGCCGTCATCGCGGGCCTCAACGCGCTCATCGGCCGTGCAGGGCTCGTGATCGGCGCAGTCATCACGATGTTCATCGGAAACCCCCTCTCCTCGCTCACGCAGCCGAAGGAGTTCCTGCCCGCGCCGTGGGGCGACGTGGGCCAGTGGTTCGTGCCCGGCGCATCAGGGACGCTGCTCCGCGAGCTCTCCTACTTCCCGTCGGCGGACACGATGTTCCCGTGGCTCGTGCTCGCCGGGTGGGCGGTCGCCGGCGCGCTGTTCATCGCCGTCGGGCACTTCCGCAACCAGCCCGCGGCCGTCGAGGTCTAGCCTTCGCGAAGACAGACGACGCCGGGCCGGTCGCCTTCCAGCGAAAGGCGACCGGCCCCGGCGTCATACGCGCTCTCGGCTACTTCTTCCGCGAACGCTTCTCCCGAACCCGCATGCTGATCTCGATCGGCGTGCCCTCGAAGCCGAACGTCTCCCGCAGCCGCCGGGTGATGAAGCGGCGATAGCCCGGGTCGAGGAAGCCGGAGGTGAAGAGGACGAACTTCGGCGGCCGGCTCTGGGCCTGGGTGCCGAAGAGGATGCGGGGCTGCTTCCCACCCCGCACCGGGTGCGGGTGCGCGGCCACGAGCTCGCCGAGGAAAGCGTTGAGCTTGCCCGTCGGGATTCGCGTGTCCCATCCGGCGAGGGCCTTGTCGAGCGCGGGGACGAGGCGATCGCGGTGCCAGCCCGTCTTCGCCGAGAGGTTCACCCGCGGCGCCCACTCGACGTGTGCGAGGTCCTTCTCGATCTCGCGCTCGAGCCAGCGGCGACGCTCGTCGTCCATGAGGTCCCACTTGTTGAACGCGATGACGAGCGCGCGGCCCGACTCGATGGCGAGGTTGATGATGCGAACGTCCTGCTCGGCCAGCACCTCGTCGGCGCTGAGAAGGACGACGGCGACCTCCGCCTTCTCGAGGGCGGCCTGCGTCCGCAGGGACGCGTAGTACTCGGCGCCCTTGGCCATGTGCTGGCGACGGCGGATCCCCGCGGTGTCGACGAAGCGCCACACACGGCCGCCCAGCTCGATGAACTCGTCGACGGGGTCACGCGTCGTGCCGGCGAGCTCATTGACGACGACGCGCTCGGAACCCGCAAGCTTGTTCAGGAGCGAGGACTTGCCCACGTTCGGCCGCCCGATGAGCGCGACCCTGCGGGGGCCGCCCGTGCGCTCGAGTCCCGCGATCGCCGAGAATTCGGGCAGGACCTCCACAGCCGCGTCGAGGAGGTCGGCGACCCCGCGGCCGTGCATGGCCGAAACGGGATACGGCTGGCCGAACCCGAGGCCCCACAGGACGGACGCATCGGCCTCCTGGACGAAGTCGTCCACCTTGTTCGCGACGAGGAGGACGGGCTTCTTCGACTTGCGCAGCATGCGCATGACGGCCTCATCGGTCGCCGTCGCCCCCACCGTCGAATCGACGACGAACAGCACGGCGTCCGCCATGCTCACTGCGATCTCGGCCTGCTCGGCCACGGACGCGTGGATGCCCCGCGCGTCGTGTTCCCAACCGCCGGTGTCCACGAGCGTGAATTTCCGCCCGCTCCATTCGGCCGGGTAGGAGACGCGGTCGCGGGTCACCCCGGGCACGTCCTCGACCACGGCTTCGCGCCGTCCGAGGATGCGGTTCACGAGCGTCGACTTGCCCACGTTGGGGCGGCCGATGATCGCGAGGACCGGGTCCATGCGGGTGGGCGCGTCGGCGTCCCAGTCCTCGCCCTCCTCGGCAAGGAGCCGTGCGTCCTCGTCGTCGAGCTCGTAGTCCTCGAGCCCGGCACGGAGAGCTGCGGCGCGCTGCTCGGCTTCGTCGTCGTCCAGCGCCGCGAGGTGCTCGGCGATCTGGTCGGAGCCCTGAGGCTCGTACTCTTCAGCGGCGATGTCGCCCAAGGCGTCGCTCATGCTGATTCTCCTTCGTTGATGTCGAACGGCGGGTCAGTGCCCGGCCTGGGGTGCGGCAACCGCCGCGTGTACGACCGCGAGGACCGCCTCGACGGTCTCCTCGAAGTCAAGGTCTGACGAATCGACGGTGTATACGCCGTCGGCGGCCTGGGTGAAGCTCGCGACGGTGGAGTCCTTCAGGTCTCGCGCGACCACCTGCTCGCGCAGGTCCTCGGCCGTCTGCGTGCCGCCGAGCTGGAGCCCACGGCGTCGCATGCGTGCTTCTTCGGATGCCGTGAGGAGGAGCCGGACTTCGGCGTCGCGCGCGACCACGGTCGTGATGTCGCGACCCTCGACGACCATGCGGCGTCCGTGGGCGGCGATAAGGGCTCGCTGACGCCGGATGAGCTCATTGCGGACGCCGAGATTTGTCGCGACGGCGCTGACCGACTGTGAGATCCGCGGCTCGCGGATCTGCTCGGTGACATCGTGGCCGCGGACGGAAACGCTCTCGTCGTCGGCACTCGTGCTCAGCTCGAGGTCGAGCGCTCGGGCAGACGCCTCGACCAAGGCGCTGTCCGTGAGGTCGAGCCCGCGGTCGAGGCAGTCCCAAGTCACCGCCCGGTACATCGCACCGGTGTCCAAGTACGAGAGGCGCAGTCGGCGCGCGACCTCCTTCGACACGCTGGACTTGCCCGAGCCGGACGGTCCGTCGATCGCGACGACGAGCGGGCGGCCGACGCGAAGCGGCTCCTCCCCCGGCATTGGCGTGTAGCGCACGCTTGTGCCCCTCGCCGTGCTCGACGAGCTGAATTCCGTCACTGCAGCACCCGCCATCCCCGCTCCTCCAGTTCCGCTATCAGCTCATCATGCTTGCTCGGGAGCACGGAGATCTCCACCATGCCCACGTTCCGCCCCGACGAATGGTCGAGGCGCAGGTCCTCAAGGTTCACGCCGATCTCACCGATCTCGGTGAGCAGCTTCGCGATCTGTCCTGGCCGGTCGTCGACGAGCACCGTCAGCCACGCGAATGCCTGCGGTGGCCCCCCGTGCTTGCCCGGGATGCGGGCCTGGCCGGCGTTGCCCTCGCTCATGAGCTGTGCGAGGTCCAGGCGTGCGCCGGGCGCCGTCGGGTCCTCAAGGGTGCCGATGAGCCGCTCGACGTCCTCCCGCACCCCGTAGAGGTGCTTGACGAGCTTGTCCGCATTCGCGCCGAGGATCTGGATCCACAGGTCCGGATCGCTCGCCGCGATCCGCGTGGTGTCCCGCAGTCCGTTCCCGGCGAGCGAGAGCAACCGCAGGTCCGTGCCCTGGAGCCGGCTCGCGAGCAGCGAGGACATGACCTGCGGGAGATGGCTCACGAGCGCCACGGCCTCGTCGTGCTCGTCGGCGTCGAACTCCATCACCAGGGCGCCGAGGTCAGCGCCGAGTGCCTTGGCGAGGCGCACGGCGTCGTCCGAAGCGGCCTGGTGAGCGCACACGACCCACGGCATCGAGGTGAAGAGCTCGCCGCGGGCTGCGACGGGACCGGACTTCTCGCGGCCCGCCATCGGGTGGGTGCCGACGTAGCGGGAGAGGTCGACGGAGCGGCTGCGCAGCTCGGCCAGGATCGCGGACTTCACGCTCGCTATGTCGACGACGACGGCGCGCGGCCACCGGGCAAGCGCGCGCTCGACGACGTCGGCGGTCACGTCCGGCGGCGCCGCGACGACGACGAGCTGCGGCTCCGCGCCGCGGTCGGCCTCGAGCTCCGCCACCGGGCGGCCTGCACCGATGTCGACGGCGACGGCTTGGTGCGTCGGCGAGGGATCCTCAAGGAAGACGGGGACGCCACGGTGCTCGAGCCCGAGCCCGATGCTCGTGCCGAGGAGGCCTGTGCCGATGACGACGACGGGACCGCCCAAGTGCGTCGGGGCCATCCTCTAGAGCCCCACAGCCGCCATGAGATGCCCGACTTCCTGCTTGCCGAGCTTCCGAACGGTGCCCTGCTTCTGGTCGCCGAGACCGATCGGTCCGATCTTCGCGCGGACGAGCCGCTGGACCGGGAAGCCCACCGCGTCGAACATGCGGCGGACGATCCGGTTCTTGCCCGAATGCAGCACGACCTCGACCAGGACGAAGCCCGGCGTCGAGTCGACGAGCTTGAAGGAGTCCACCTTCGCTAGCCCGTCCTCGAGCTCGATGCCCCGGCGCAGCTGCGCCCCCACCCCGTGCGGCATCGGGCCGCGCACCTGCACGACGTACGTCTTGGGCACCTCATAGGAGGGGTGGGAGAGGCGGTTGGCCAGCTCTCCGTCGTTCGTGAGGAGAAGGAGGCCCTCGGTGTTGGTGTCCAGGCGGCCGACGTGGAAGAGCCGCTCCGGTGTGCCGGCGCGGAGGTAGTCCGAGATGCACGGGCGGCCCTCGGGGTCGTCCATGGTGGAGACCACTCCGCGCGGCTTGTTGAACGCCATGTAGACGAGATTCTCGTTGAGCTGGACCCGAACGCCGTCCACGTGGATGACGTCGGTCTCGGGGTTGACCCGGCTGCCGAGCTCAGTCACGATCTGGCCGTTGACCTCGACGCGGCCCTGCTCGATGAGTTCCTCGCAGACGCGACGCGACGCGACGCCCGCATTCGCCATGACCTTCTGGAGGCGAATGCCTTCCTCGTTCATCTCGGCCCGCGTCCGGGGCTTGTGCTGCGGCAGCGGAGCCGGGTTCTTCCGCTCAGGGCGCTGGACGGCGCCGAGGTTGCGGCCGAAGCGCTCGTTGGCGAACGGAGCAGCGCCGGTTCCCTTGGGCTGAGGACGCTCGCCGCGCTTGCGCTGGGAGCCCTTCGGCGCACCCTTGGCGCCGCCACGGGCGGCATTCCCGCGGCCCCCGAACGATCCAGAATTGCTCTGGGCTCCGCTGCTCTTCTGAGTGGGGCGTTGCCCCCTGTTGCGTGGTGAACCCTGGCGTCCCGCCTGTGTCATGACCTGGCCTCAAGTGTGTTGAATGTGGAGAATCAGGCCCGCGACGACGCGCGGACCGGGGCAATAGGCCCCGAACTACGATACCGGATCGGCACTCCACGCTCCGGACGGGCGTGACCCACGCCGCACTTGGGGAGTGCCGATTGCCTAAGATGAATTTGCACCCGATCAAAGTTCCAGGCTAGGGTGAGCGACCGGTCGCACACGGCCGCGCCTCACTGCTCGAGTTCGATGGCTGCCAAGTCGTCGAGTCCCGGCAGGTGGGGTGAGAGCTGCGGAAGTTCGGAGACCGAGCCGATGCCGAGCCGCTCCAGGAAGTACGACGTCGTCTGGTACAGGATGGCGCCGGACTCCGGGTCCGTCCCGGCTTCCTCAATGAGCCCGCGAGTGACAAGCGTACGCACGACGGAGTCCACATTGACCCCGCGGATCGCCGCCACCCGCGAGCGGGCCACGGGTTGCCGGTAGGCGATGACGGCGAGCGTCTCGAGGGCCGCCTGCGTCAGCCGCGACGTCTGGCCCTCCAGAACGTATCTCGAGACGACCTCGGCGAAGTCGGGCCTCGAATAGAACCGCCACCCCCCGGCCACTGGACGGAGCTCGAAACCGCGGCCCTCAGCGTCGTATTCGGCGGCCAGACCGGCAAGGAGCTCCTCGACCTCAGGTTGGGGAAGATCGAGCGTCGCTGCCAGGTCAGTCGCGCTCACGGGTTCGTCGACGACCATGAGCACCGCCTCCAGAGCGGCCGCGTTCGGATTACCCTGCATGCTGCGTCTCCTCTACCTCATCCACGGTGCCCGGCTCGCCCCCAGCGCTCGGCTCGCCTCCGTCGTCGTACTCCTCGCTCAGGCGATCTGCGCTCCAGTCCTCCCCCGCCGTCCAGCGCACGCTCAGGTCCGCGAGCGGCGCCGCCTGCTCGAAGGCGACGGCGCGGTCGCGGAACATCTCGAGCAGCGCGAGGAATCGCGCCACAATCATGAGGCGCGAATCGGCGTCGGCCGTGAGCGCCCGGAAGCTCTGGGGCCCGCCTGAGCGCAAGCGCTCGCCAAGGATCGCGGCTTGCTCGCGCACACTCACGGCCGGAGCGTGGAGGTGCGCGAGGCCGACCTCCGACGGCGGCGCCTCCTTGGGGGCGAACGCCTTCGCGGCGAGGGCCGCGAACTGCTCCGGGGTGTGCTGCCACACGAGCTCGGGCAGGAGCGCGGCAAACGCCGGCTCGAGGCTCACCGTCCTCGGGAAGCGGCGCCCTTCAGCGTCGAGCGTCTCCCCGAAGATCGTCGCGATCTCCTTGAACGCCTTGTACTGGAGCAGGCGCGCGAACAGCAGGTCGCGAGCCTCGAGCCGCGCCACGTCCTCCTCGTCCTCGACCGCACCCTGCGGGAGCAGCCGCGCCGCTTTGAGGTCGAGCAGCGTCGCCGCGATCACGAGGAATTCGCTCGCCTCGTCGAGCTCCCACTCCTCGCCGCGGTCCTGCATCGCCCGGATGTACGCGATGAAGTCGTCGGTCACGGTGGCAAGCGCGACTTCGGTGATGTCGAGGCGACGCTTGGCGATGAGCCCGAGGAGGGCGTCGAACGGACCGGTGAAGTTGTCGAGCCGGACTTCGAAGCCCGTGGCGGGTTCGCCGCCGGTCAGCTCGCTAGGGTGCTCCACCGCGGGCCACAAGCTCGCGCGCGAGCCGCCGGTACGCTTCCGCGCCCGCATGGGTCGTCGCGTAGCGGGTAATCGGTTCGGCCGCGACGGTCGCGTCGGCGAACTTGATGGTGCGTTTGATGACCGAGTCGAAGACCTTGTCCCCGAAAGCCTCGATCAGGCGCGCGAGCACTTCGCGGCTGTGCAGGGTGCGCGAGTCGTACATCGTGGCGAGGACGCCGTCGACGACGAGCCGCGGGTTGAGCCGGTCCTGGACCTTCTCGATCGTCTCGACCAAGAGGGCGACGGCACGCAAGGCGAAGAACTCGCAGATGAGCGGGATGATGACCCCGTGCGCCGCCGAGAGAGCGTTCACGGTCAAGAGGCCGAGGGAGGGCTGGCAGTCGATGATGACGAGGTCGTAGTCGTTCTCGACCTTGCGGAGTGCGCTGGCGAGGACCTGCTCGCGGGCCACCTCGGTGACGAGCTGGACTTCTGCAGCGGAAAGGTCGATGTTCGCTGGCAGCAGGTCGAGGTTCTCGATCTCGGTCTTGCGGATCGCGTCGCGGATGTCGACGTGGCGGTCCATCATGACGTTGTAGACCGTGAGGTCCAGCTCATGTGGGTTCGTCCCCAGGCCGGCAGACGCGGCGCCTTGGGGATCGAAGTCGACGATGAGGACCCGCCGTCCGTACTCCGCGAGCGCTGCGGCCAGATTGATGGCCGAAGTCGTCTTGCCGACCCCGCCCTTCTGATTGACCATCGCGATGATGCGGGAGGGCCCATGGGTTTCGAGCGGAGCGGGCACGGGGTATTCGCGTTCGGGGCGGCCCGTGGGGCCGAGTACGACGTCGGTGAGGTCTTCGGTGATGCCGTCCAGAGTCGCCGAGCTCTGCTCTGTGCTCACTATCCATCCACACTTTCGAATCGCTGTCTGCGGCTTCCTGAGACCCCACCCTACACGCGCACGACACGCATCCCGGGGACCTTGACACATACCCTCGGGTGAGCCTTTACCTTCAAGTAGAGGCTCAATGTTTCCTCCCCAACGCCTTGCGCCGTCACCTCCGCAGGGTCGAGACCCTGCGGAGGTGACGGCGCAACGGGGGTCAGACGCGGGTGGGCTCGGGCAGCTGGTGACCCGGCGTCGCACCGGAGGCCGCGGCGTCGTCGCCGCCCTGCTCAGGCGAGCCCGGGCCCACAGGCGCGTGCGTGACCGCAGGCGAGCGCGTGACCGCAGGCGAGCCCGTGCCCGCAGGCGCGCCTTCGTCATCGTGGTCCGCGAGCATCGTGGTCTCGTCGAACGGAAGGCGGCCCGAGAGGACCTCGCGGACTCGCGGACGGTCGATCTCGCGGGTCCACACGCCCATGAGGATGGTCGCGACGGCGTTTCCCGTGAAGTTCGTCAAGGCACGTGCCTCGGACATGAAGCGGTCGATGCCGACAATGAACGAGACACCGCCCACGAGCTGCGGCGCGTGCGACTGGAGGCCGCCTGCGAGGGTCGCGAGGCCGGCGCCGCTCACGCCCGCCGCGCCCTTCGACGCGATGATCATGAAGACGAGCAGCCCGATCTGTTCGCCGACGTTCATCGGCTGGCCCATCGCCGTCGCAATGAACAGCGAGGCCATGGTGAGGTAGATCGCCGTTCCGTCGAGGTTGAACGAGTAGCCGGTCGGGACCGTCACGCCGACGACGGGCTTGGACACGCCGAGGTGCTCCATCTTGGCGATGAGCCGCGGCAGCGCAGCCTCGGAGGACGAGGTCGAGACGATGATGAGGTACTCGCGGGAGAGGTACTTCATGAGCTTGAAGATGTTGACGCCGCCGACGGCGCGCAGGAGCGTGCCGAGGATGACGACGACGAACAGGATGCACGTGATGTAGAACGCGACCATGA
>NZ_DAIUJO010000123.1:0-10050 GCF_036848755.1 Sinomonas sp.
CGACACGGATCGTGCGGAAGGCGCCTTTGATGTCGCCCAGGGGGGCGGAGTCGAGCACGGCGGCACCGGTCGGGACGGAGGCCGTGTGCGGCGCCGGGGTGGCTTTGGCCAGTTTGCCGGGGTGTGGACGGCGGGCACGGTTCAGGGGAGTCTTGATCACAGGGACCTGCTTCCTCCCGGCGGTGGCCGGGCATCGTGAAGCGGGCACGCCGGAGGGGCCCGGAGTCGGGCCGTCATCGGCATGCGGAGCGGGAAGAGGTGCTGCTGACGAGGTTGCGTCAGGAGGCGGGCACGGAGGTACTACTATCGCCACTCGACAAGGCGAACCACCTCCTACATCGCTTCTCGCGTGCCTCAGGAGGTCCCGGGCAGTCCGCCCGGGATGCCCTTCCTCGTAAGACCTTTGGCACTTCGCGTCGTAACCCTCCCTCGAGGGAGCCAATCGGGGTTGCCCCTTAGCCCGGGGCAGCCTGTCCTGACCGGTGGCGTCTCTCGACGTTTAGGGTCGCTGGCTTCTTTACGCGAAGGAGCCTCAGCTAACGAACGGCACCTTGCGGGGCTCATGATACACGCCGAAACTCGGAGCGCTACCCAGAGGCGCACGGCACCCAAGCACCCAACCCAGAAGACGGGCCTCTTTCCTCGCCGTCAGTTGCCGCCCGACGACGCCGGGGCCGTCGCACGGTTCCGGCCGCCAAACCCGCCGGAGCCGAAGCCGGTTCCGGCCCCGGTCTGTCCAGTGCCGGGAGCGAACTGGGAGAAGTTCGCGCGGCCGGTCGTGCCGCTCCGCACGTCCACTGCCTTCTGGATGGCCGCCCCGCCGAGCGCCCCGGCAAGGACAAGGCAGATGCACACGAGCACCTTGGTGAGCCGCCCCATGCGGTACCTCGGGGCTGGGACGAACGGTTCGTCGTCGTCCGCTGGAACGTCGCCGAGGGCGTCGCCGTCGCCGAGGGCGTCGCGGTCGACCGGGGCGGTGTAGGCAGGGCCGCCGGCCCCGGCCACCTCTCCCTCTGGCCGTGGCCTCGCCTCACCCCATCCAGGCGCGCCCCATGCCGGCGCAGGCTCAAAGCGCTCGGTGGGGGGATCGCCGGCGGCGAAGGAGGCGAGCTCTGCGGTGCGCTCGGTATCGGGCATCTCGAATCTCTTCGTCATGGAGGGCTCTATTCGTAGCGGAGGGCGTCGATGGGACGGAGCTTTGCGGCCTTGTTCGCCGGGTAGATGCCGAACACGAGGCCGATGCCGGCGGAGACGACGACGCTCAGCCACACCGTCCACCACTGGACCTCGGGCCTGATGCCGGCGATGGTGAAGCTCGAGGCGCCGAAGCCGATGAGGATGCCCACGATGCCGCCGAGGATCGAGATGATGAGCGACTCGATGAGGAACTGCAGGACAATGTTGCCGCGCGTCGCCCCGATGGCCTTGCGGATGCCGATCTCGCGGGTCCGCTCGGTGACGGTCACCAGCATGATGTTCATGACGCCGATCCCACCCACGAGCAGACTGATGCCCGCAACGGCGCTCAGGAGGATCGTGAGCGTCTGCGTCGTCGTCGTGGCGGTCGAGAGGACCTGCGCCTGGTTGCGAACCTGGTAGTCGCGGTTGGCGCTCGTGACCTGATGGCGTGCGTCGAGGATCTGCTGGATCTCGTTCTGCGCTTGGGTCATGACGTCCGCGCTCTTCGCCTGCACCTGGATCGAGGCAAGGCTCGGCGAGTAGCCCGTGAACTTGTCCTGCGCCGTCGCGAACGGGACCATCGCGACGTCGTCCGGATCATTCAGCCCACTCGTGCCCTTCGGCGCGAGCACGCCCACCACGGTGAAGTTCTGGCCGTTGAGCGAGACGGTCTCACCGACGAGCGTTGCGACGTTCGCGGCGAGGTCGATCGCCACGCTGTTCCCGAGGACGACGACAGGCTGCCCAGCGTCCGAGTCGTTGAGGATGCGCCCGGCAGCGGCCGCGAAGTTGGTGATGCCGAAGTAGGACGGCGTTGTGCCGAGCGTCGAGGCGACCGAGTGCGTCGAGGAACCGAGCGTCGCGGTGACCGACTGCGCCTGGATGACGGGCGCCGTCGTCGCGATGTCGGGTGCGAGGACGGGGTCGTCGAGCGACTGCTGGTCGGCGACGGTGAGGTTCGTCGACCGGGTCCGGGTGCTCGTCGCACTGCCGCCGGTCGTGCGGCCCCCCGTCGACTGGGCCCGGTTGACCGTGAGCACGTTCGTGCCGAGCTTGCCGATCTGGTCCTTGATCATGTTCGACGTGCCGGCCCCGACCGCGAGGAGCGTGATCACGGCGCTGATTCCGATCACGATGCCGAGCGTCGTGAGGACCGAGCGCATCTTGTTGGCGGAGATGCCGGAGAGCGCGAAGCGCACCGCCTCGCCGATCACCGCACGACCCCGGTGTCCGAAACGATGCGGCCGTCCTGCATCCGCACGACCCGCTGCGCCCGCGCAGCGACCTCGGGCTCGTGCGTGATCATGACGATCGTGCGGCCCCGCGCGTGCAGCGACGCGAACAGGTCGAGGATCTCCTCCGACGAGTGGGTGTCGAGGGCACCGGTGGGCTCGTCTGCGAGCAGCAGCACCGGTTCGGTGACGAGCGCCCGCGCGATCGCGACGCGCTGCTGCTGGCCGCCCGAGAGCTGGGACGGCAGGTGCCCCGAGCGGGCGGAGAGGCCGACGGCGTCGAGCGCCTCGAGCGCGAGTCCGTGCCGGGTGCGGCGGGGCACCTTGCGGTACGCAAGCGGCATCGCGACGTTCTCGACCGCCCGCGTGCGGGGGATGAGGTTGAAGCTCTGGAAGACGAAGCCGATCTTGCGGTTGCGGATCTGGGCCAGCTGGTACTCGTCGAGCTCGCCGGTTTCGATCCCGTCCATGAAGTAGCGTCCCGAGGTCGGCGCGTCGAGGCAGCCGATGATGTTCATCATCGTCGACTTGCCGGAGCCCGAGGCCCCCACGATCGCGACGAACTCACCCCGTTCGATGGTGAGGCTCACGCCGTCGAGCGCGCGGACCTCCGCCTCGCCCTGCCCGTAGGTCTTGCGGATGCGGTCGAGGGCGATGACCGGGCGCGGTGCCCGGCGGCGCGCCAGGGCCTCAGTTGCCGGCGCCGGAGTTGCTGCCACTCGTGCCCCCTCGCGTGCCCGAGCCGCCGTTGCCTGCCCCGCCTCCGAAGCCTCCGCCCCCGCCCCCGAAGCCGCCGCCGCCGAAGAGCCCGCTTCGGGTCGAGGTCTGCGTGCTCGTGTCGGTGCTCGTGGTCACGCTCGGCAGGACGATCTGGTCGCCCTCGCTCAGGCCCGAATCGACCTCCGTTCTGCCGTTCGCGGCGATGCCGGTCGTGATCGCGACCGTCTGCGGTGTCCCGTTCCGCTCGACCGTGACGGTCTGACGGCTGCCGCTCGTGGTGATCGCGAGGGACGGCACCACGAGGGCATCGGCCGCCGTGGCCGTCGTGACCGAAATGTCGGCGCTCTCGCCGAGGCGCACTGCCGCGGGCGGGTTCGCGATCGAGACTGCCACGGCGTACGTGACGACTCCGTTCGTCGTCGTCGACGTCGCGGCGATCGAGGTGACCGTCCCGGTCACCGCCGGGGAGTTGGGGGCCGCCTTGATGGCGGGGAACGTGAACGTCGCGGCCTGGCCGACCTTCATGTTCGCGACGTCGGACTCCGAGAAGCCCGCGACGACCTCGAGGTGAGCCGTATCGGTGAGTGTCACGAGGGAGGAGTTCGACGAGGACGACGACGACGCTCCCGCGCCGCTGCCCGTCGCGGCGGAACCGGCTGAGCCGCCGGAAGACGACCCCGACGAGGCCGCGCCCCCGGCGCCGCCGGCATTGGCGCCGACCACCGCGCCGATCGCCGTGACCGTGCCGTCCGAGGGGGCCTTCACGGTGCAGGCGGCGAGGTCGGTCTGCGCCGTCTGGAGCGCGATCTGCGCCGTCGTCGTATTGCCGGTTGCCGAGTTCGCCTGCGAGTTGGCGGCCGAATTGACGGAAACCTGCGCCGAGGCGATCGCCTGCTGGTCCTTGAGCGCCGTCGACTGCTGCTGGTTCTGGGCCTGGGCCAGCGCCTGCTGGTCCTTCGTGAGCTGCGTCTGGGCGGCGGTCAGTGCGCCCGCGTCCTGGGTGCTCTTCGGGTTCGCAGCGGCGGCCGTCTGGTCCTGGGCCACCGCCGACTCGTCGCTGTCGACCTGCTTCTGCGCGTTCGATACAGCGTCGGCCTGCTGCTGGGCGTCGAGCGATTGGGTCTGCTGCGCGTTGGTGAGCTGCTGCTGCGACTGCGCGACGGAGTTAGCGGCGGAGGCGGCCTGCTGGTTGGCCTGCGCCGATGCTGCGTCAAGCGCGGCCTGCGCGGAGTCGACGGCGTTCTGCGCGTTGGCCGGGTCGATGTCCACGAGCTCCTGCCCCGCCTTGACGGCTTGGCCGACGCTCACCTTGACCGCCGTCACGGGGCCGGAGCAGTTGCCCGCGCCGACCGCCGTCGTCGTCATGGAGGAGACGTTCCCGGATGCTGTCGCCGTCGCCTGGACGCTCGCCCTGCTCACAGCGACGGTGCGCGTGCTGACGGTGCTGGCCGGCTTCGCTGTGGCGGTGACGGTCGCAAAGGTGCCGCCCGCAAGCAGGAGGGCAGCCGCTCCGAGGGCAGAGTTGATCGCGACGGTTCTTCGGTTCACGGCAGGACCGTAGAGGCGTTTGCTATGCGCTTGCTGTGCGCCAGCCGGACCTAAACCGTGTATGGCGCAATGTGACGGGCACTTCCGAGCCCCGGAGCGGTCAACCCTTAGTCCTCGAGGAGGATGCCGACGCGCAAGGTTCATCCCGGGGAGCGTCGCGCCGTGGCCCCGCCGGTCCTAGCGTGGAATGGTCAGCTACCTCAGGAGGGGACATGATCCAGGCAACCGACCTGGCGAAGGTCTACGGCGCCAAGACTGCGGTCGACGGCGTCACGTTCACCGTTCACCCCGGCCGCGTGACCGGGTTCCTCGGGCCGAACGGTGCCGGAAAGTCCACGACGATGCGCATGATCATGGGGCTGGACGCCCCCACGCGGGGAAGCGTGACCGTGAACGGCGAGCCGTACGCAAAGCACCGGGCACCGCTCCGCGAGATCGGCGCGCTCCTCGAGGCCAAGGCGGTGCATCCCGGTCGGACCGCGCACAGCCATCTCTCGGCGCTCGCGGCCACCCACAGCATTCCCGCGAAGCGAGTGGACGAGGTCATCGATATGACGGGGCTCGGTGCGGTCGCCAAGAAGAAGGTCAAGGGCTTCTCCCTCGGGATGGGGCAGCGCCTGGGCATCGCGGCAGCCCTGCTGGGAGACCCGCAGGTCGTCGTCCTCGACGAGCCGGTCAACGGCCTCGACCCTGAGGGCGTCGTCTGGGTGCGAAACCTCGTGAAGTACCTCGCGAGCGAGGGCCGGACGGTGTTCCTGTCGAGCCACCTCATGAGCGAGATGGCCCAGACCGCAGACCACCTCATCGTGATCGGCCGCGGACGCATCCTCGCGGACGCGCCGATCGACGACGTCATCTCCGGCCAGGGGAAGGCCCGGACCCGGGTCCGCACCGACCGGCCAGAGGAATTCTCGCGTCTCCTGGCACGCTCGGGCGTGACGATCCAGGCCCCCGAGCACGAGGTCCTCGAGGTGGCCGGCCTCGATCCGCGGACCATAGCCCAGACAGCCCTCGACCATCAGGTCCTCGTCTACGAGCTGACGCCGCTCCAAGCCTCGCTCGAGGAGGCCTACATGCAGCTCACGAAGGACGACGTCGAGTACCGCTCGCATGACGCGGGCCATCACGCCGGGCTGCAGGCACCGCCCCCGAACGGCATGCCTGCTGCTCAGGCTCCCACCGAGGCACAGGAGGCAACGCGATGAGCACGGCAGTCCATCCGCACCGGCACGAGGCGGTGCCTCGCGAGCGCTTCGCCGGCCCCAACTTCCTGCGCGTGCTCAACTCCGAGCGCATCAAGTTCCTCTCGCTGCTCTCGACACGCATCCTGCTGCTGTGCGGCGTCGTCCTCCTCGTTGGCTTCGCTGCGCTTCAGGCCTGGGGGATCGGGCAAGTCACCAGGAGCGTGCAGAACGGCGGCACCCCCGGTCCGCGGGCGGAGGCCTTGAACACGACGTCGGCCATCCTGCACCTTCCCGCCGGGGGCGTCTCGTTCGCTCAGCTCATCGTGGGTGCGCTCGCGGTCCTCATGATCAGCTCGGAGTTCACCACGGGCATGTCGCGCGCAACGTTCGCGGCCGTGCCCACGCGCTGGCCCGTCCTCGCCGCGAAAGGCGTGTACGCCGCCGTCGTCGGCTTCGTGCTCACCTACGTCGGCGCCTACATCGGGGGCCTCGTCGCCCAGCCGATCCTCGGCAACTACAGCCTCCATCTCGACATGGGGAGCTGGGACGTCCAGCGGTTCATGCTCCTCAACGCGACGTATGTCGCCGCCGTGGCCCTCATGGGCCTCGCCCTCGGCGCACTCCTGCGGAACTCCGCCGGTGCGATCGTGACCCTGGTGGCGCTCCTGTTCGTGCTGCCGATCATCTTCCAGCTCATCCCCGGCGACTTCTTCACCGAGGCGCGCAAGTATCTGCCCACCAACGCCGCGGACGCGATGTTCGAGGCGGGCCAGAGCGGCAGCCTCAACACGGCGTACCTCGAGCCGTGGCAGGGGACGCTCGTCCTTGCGGCCTACGTCGTCGTCCTGCTGGGCGCCGGATTCGTCACCCTCCGGCAGCGGGACGTGTGACGGACGTACCACAATGGACATCATGTCCCGCGTGATCAAGCCGGGAGGTGCGCAGCCCGTAGGCGGCGCACCTCCCGCAGGCGTTCCCGGCGCCGCGGCTGGGCCAGCGAAGATGCCGGTACCGACAGCCAGTGCATCACTCCCCACCTCCGCCCTCCCAGCGCGGCGCGGGCGCCTTCGGCAGTTCCTGTACGAACACCCGCTCGCGATGGACGGGGTCGTCGTGTTCGCGAGCGTCGTCCTCTCGCTCAGTGCCCTCGTCGAAGAGGCCCGGGGCGGGTTCTGGTGGCAGTTCGCCGTCATCCTCGTCTCGCAGGGCGCGCTCCTGCTGCGCCGCCGCGCGCCGTGGCCGCTCCTCGCGGGCATTGTGGCGGCGGACGCCGTCGTCCTTTTCGCGACCCCCGAGCTGGGGAGCATGAGCGCGGCCGTCTGGTTTGCGCTCTACGTCGTCGCGCTCCGGCTCCGCACCGTCGGGGCGCTCGTGGTCGCCGTCGGCGCGAGCCTTCCGGCCGCCGTGTACTTCGCGTTCGTGTATCGGCCGGGCGAGGAGTTCCTCGCCCAGCACGGTCCGTTCATCGGCCTCGTCGCGTCGGTGTCGGTGATCCTGTCGAATCTCGTCGCGACGGGCGTGGGAATCGTGGTGCGCGGGAACCGCATCCATCAGGCCGAGGTGCGCGCATGGGCGATCCGGCGCGCCCAGCTCGCCTCCGTCCAGGAGCGCAACCGGATCGCGCGGGAGATGCATGACGTCGTCGCCCACTCGCTGACCGTCATGGTGGCGCTGAGCGACGGCGCGGCCCGAGCGCTCGACCGTGACCCCGAGAGGGCTCGCTCTGTGCTCGGCGAACTCTCGAGCACTGGGCGGGCCGCGCTCGCCGACATGCGCCGTGTTCTGGGAGTGCTTCGGGCGGACAGCGGCGCGGTGGGCCGGGAGCCGACGCCCGGAGGCCTTCAGGCGCTCGTCGACGGCTTCCGCGCGGCGGGCCTCCCGGTTGTCCTGACCCAGGAGGGCGAGAACCTGCCCGACGACGCGGCGTTCCAGCTCGCCGTCTTCCGCATCGTCCAGGAGTCGCTCACGAACGTTCTTCGGTACGCGCGGGGGGTGGGGCGCGTCGACGTCCTTGTCGCGCGGGATGGCGGGCTCGCCCGTGTGCGGGTGGACAACGACGGCGGCACCGCGCCCGACGGCGACGACCCCACCGTGGGGACGGGCGGGGGCATCGCCGGCATGCGCGAACGCGCCGCGATCTTCGGCGGGTCGTTGACGGCAGGACCGCGCCCCGGCGGAGGGTGGCGCGTCGAAGCGCAGCTGCACTGGACGGAAGGGGAGCAATGACAGCGCACCCGGAGGGCCCTTCGGCTTCTGGCGAACGCCCCCTTCGCCTCCTGCTCGTGGATGACCAGCCGCTCCTGCGCGTCGGATTCCGCATGGTCCTCGAGTCTGAGGAGGGCCTCGAAGTGGTCGGCGAGGCCGCCGACGGTGCGGAGGCGGTGCGCCTCACGCGGGAGCTCGCGCCCGACGTCGTCCTCATGGACGTGCGCATGCCGAGGATGGACGGGATCGAGGCCACGCGTCTCATTGCGGCTGCCCAGTCGCCGGCACGAGTCATCATCCTCACGACGTTCGACCTCGACGAGTACGCGTTTGCCGGCCTCCAGGCGGGCGCGTCCGCGTTCCTCCTCAAGGATGTCGCCCCCGCCGATCTGGTGCACGCCGTCCGTCTCGTGGCGAGCGGGGACGCCGTCGTAAGCCCGCGGGTGACCCAGCGGCTCCTCGAGACCTACGTTCGAGCGGTTGCCGGCGGGGGTGGCAGGCCCGCGGAGGCGCAGCCGGACCCGCTCCTTCAGGAGCTCACGCCGCGCGAGCTCGAGGTGCTGCGCGCGATCTGCGATGGGTTGAGCAACGCCGAGATCGCCCGGCGGCTGTACCTGTCAGAGGCGACGGTCAAGAGCCATGTGCGGCGGATCCTGTCCAAGCTGCACCTGCGGGACCGAGTCCAGGCGGTCGTCTACGGGTACGAGACCGGACTCGTTGTCCCTAGCAACCCGGACTACTGACGACGTCGCGGCGGCGCGGCTGCGGTGCGAGCGCCCAGATTCCGCTCTGCTCACCGGGGACGGGAAGCGGGCTCAGGCCAGCTTTGCGCGTTTCCTGCCTGCGCCGATCGGCCCACCCACCAGCGAAGAGACGACGGAAATGATGATCGCGCCGACTACGGCCGTCCAGAAGAAGGAATCAACGATGAGATGGACGGGCAGGTAGCCACTGAGCCAGGCCGTCAGCTCCAGCATGGCGGCGTTGAGCACAAGGGCGAACAGGCCCAGCGTGAGGAACGTGACCGGAAGCGCGAGGCGGCCGACCAGCGGGCGGATCAGGGCATTGACCACGCCGAAGAGCAGGCCAATGACCAGGTACCCCAGAATGACTCCGATCACGGGACCTGACCCTGGCCCCGCCTCCTTGGTCGCAGCAGCGGTCGTAGCCGCAGCATTGATCTTCATGCCGGGCAAGATCAGCGTGGCCACCCACAACGCGACCGCGTTGGCGACGACCCTGAGAATGAACGGCCAGAGTTGGCTCTTTCTGCGAAACATGGCTACGGCCCTCCGCGCTTCTCATCCCGTCCTACCCAGTTTGCGCGCATCCAAACGTCTGGCGTTCCAGGTGTCCCACCGCCTTGACGCCAGTTAGCAACCAACATATCGTCGAAGTTGCGTTATGCAATAAAAGTTGCGGATGGAGTTGTGGGATGACGATGCACTCGGCCACTCTGGCCATCAACGAGGCGATCCAGAAGAGGAGGGCAGCCGGGGAGGACGTGCTGCATCTCGGGTTCGGCGAAGCTGGTCTGCCAGTCCTGGACTCCATCGGCGATGTTCTCCGAGGTGCGGTCGGCAGGAACGGCTACGGCGCCGTCGTGGGCTCGGACGAGGCGCGGGAGGCTGCCGCCGACTGGTTCTCCCGTAGGGGCCTCGCCACCGGTTCCGACCAGATCATCTTCGCCCCTGGCAGCAAGGCGCTGCTGTTCGCGGCTATCGCGGCCCTTCCTGGCGACCTGATCCTTGCGCGCCCTTCCTGGGTCAGCTACGCGGCGCAGGCTGCCATTCTCGGGAAGCCCGTCCTCGAGGTCCCGATCTCCGCCGAAGCGGGAGGAGTCCCTGATCCGGCGCTGCTCGAGGCGGCGATCGTGGAAGCGCGGGCCGCTGGCGGCAACCCAGGCATTCTCCTGCTGACCGTGCCAGACAATCCCACCGGAACGGTTGCGAGCGAAGCAGCCGTGCGTGAGGTCTGCCGGA